>JACCVY010000071.1 GCA_013697915.1 Blastocatellia bacterium
AGATGGCCGGACAGTTATTCAGTAACTCTAATGGTCAGCAGCGTGCCGGAATTCTCAATACGCTCCTCCGCACTGCGGGACCGATGATCCTTTCGCAAGTCTTGTCACGGCAGGCTAACAGTGACGGTCGTGGCGGACTCTCAAGTCTTATCGATCTTTTGAAAGGTGGCCAGCAAACAGAGGTCACTCCGGAGCAAGCGGAACAAATTCCTGCCGGAGCAGTCGAGGAGATCGCCGCCCAAGCCGAAAAGAAAGACCCTTCTGTGATCGATCAAGTCAGCAACTTTTATGCTGAACATCCGACGCTCGTGAAAACGCTCGGCGCAGCGGCCCTGACTATCGCACTCTCTCAGATTGCCAAACGGCAACAAGGCTAGAAGATGTTTGATTAGTTCGCGCCGGTTGTCACAGACTTGTGGGTAGGCAGACATGCGCCAATAAGCCGACGCTTGAGCGGATGGTCGGGGATTGGCAGGAAGCTAAAAGATCTCTCAATGGACCAGCGAGGGCCAGTAGCCAAAGGTGAGGACGTTATGAGCGAGGACGTGCAGGTTAAACCGGTGAAGCCAACTCCTCTAGTGCAGCGCTTTATCATTTACGCTGGCGTAATTCTCGTCACCTTCCTGCTGGGTTTCGTCCCGATGTGGCTCAAGGCTCGGACAGCCAGCAGTAGTCTAGTCGAGACCGAGCACCAGTTAATCCTTGTCAGGATGCAGAGTAATCTTGCCGCAGCAGTAATTGACGCGCGGCGAGGTGATTATGAGCCCGCGCGCCAGGCAGCCAGCCAGTTCTTTACAACCCTACGTGCGGAAATTGATAAAGGGGATGCTTCGAACTTTACACAGGCGCAAAGACAGGGCATGCAGCCGTTGTTTGCCGGACGCGATGAGATTATCACTCTGCTCGCTCGTAGTGATCCTGCTTCCGCAGACCGGCTGTCTGATTTGTATGTGGCATATCGTAAGATCATGAATGGTTGAGGGCCGCCCTTCGATCTTGCTCTACAACTGCTTCAAACATCTTACGGTGACTGCGCTCATGCCGCGTGTCCTCTTGCGCTTTCATCGGGAGGCTTTTCCCCTGCCACTTTCGCATCAGGGTCTCCGGCGCGAGCGGCCGCCTGCTCAATGATGGAGTTGACCTCGCCACCGATAAGAATAGTCACGCCAGTTAAGTAAAACCACAGCAACAGAATGATGACTGCTCCCAGTGAGCCATAAACTACGCTGTAGGTGTTATAGAAGCTGAGATAGGAGCCGAACAGAAAAGAGACGAGCAGCCACAGGATGACGCCGACTGCCGCTCCCGGTGTCAGCCAGCGCAGTTGTTGTTCGTGCAGGTCCGGCGCAAAGTAATAAATTAACACAAAGGCAAGAAAGACGAAGCAGAGCACGAACAGCCATTGCAAGACCGTCCACACTGCGGTAAATGCAGCGCCGAAACCGTAGCGGTTCGCAATCCCTTCCGCAATGTGGCTGCCGTAGAACATCAACGCCAGCGCGCTGATAATCAACACGGCGAGCGCAATCGTCAGCACGATGGCGAGCAGAGTTCTTTTCCACCACGCGCGCGTCTCCTTCACATCGTACGCGACGTTCAACCCTTCGATGATCGCACCCATGCCCGAGGAGGCGAACCACAGTGATGTCAACAGACCGAACGACAATTTGCCGCCACTGCTTTTTTGACTAATCTCGTCAACCGTCGTATTGATGAGGTCAGAAGCGGAGACAGGCACAATCGCTCTCAGGTACGTGAGCAGATTGTGACGTAACTCCGTTCCCGCATCGGCGAAGGAACCCAGGAGAGCGATGAGGAAAAGCAACAGCGGAAAGAGCGCTAGCAGGAAGTAGAAGGAGAGAATTGCGGCCCGGTTTGGCACGTCGTCCGTGTTGACTTTCGTCCAGAGATGCCTACCGAAAGTCTTCCATCGCCAACCTCGGATTCTCCAACTCCTTGTCAGGAACATCCCACTTCCTGCTGACCGGAATTGCGGATTTCCTCCCCGCGCAGCCCGCGAATCCTTAACCTGGATTCTCCATGGCAATTGGATCGTCATCCTTTCTTATCGGGCGCGAGAAGTTCGTCGGCTCTCAGAACCGATCTGTTCAGCAAGCACTGTTTCGGCAGGCGTCAGCCGGGCGTTCCTCGCAGTTTGCATTCTAGTTTCTTGGTAACCCTCGCCGCATTTGGCAATCTTCTCGCCATTCGCCGATTTGAGATACCAACGCCACAGTCCACCTCTGTCTTAGTAAATCCAGTAAATCATTCCGAGGTCTCCTACATACTGATTTTAGTCAAAACGAAAGCCACTAAGAACCCAAGAACAGTAATGAGTCCGGCGAATTCATGAGCTTCCTCAAACGCTTCAGGAATCATCGTATCGGATAGCATGGCCAGGATTGCGCCGGCGGCAACAGCAGTGGTGGCGGCAATAACTTCAGGTGAGAAGCGGCTGAAAATTGTATAGCCAACCAGTGCAGCTCCGCCGGAAATTACTGCAATGCTGGTCCATACACCAAAAACATAAGTTGCTGAACGCCCCGCTTTCTTCATCCCTGCCGAACTGGATAATCCTTCGGGCAGATTGGAAAGGAAGATGGCTACCACCGCCACCCAACTAACAGCACCGCCCCAGATCATGCTGACGCCAATCACAATTGACTCTGGTATGCCATCTAGCAGTGCTCCAATCGCAATTGCCGAGCCGCTGCCGCTTTGTTCTTTTTCTGAAGCTTGATGGCCCCCGGACCTTTTCCTGTGCTTGGCACCCAGCCGAGCTAAATACCAGTTCGCGGCCGTGTACATAGAAGCGCCTCCAACAAAGCCAATTGCCGTCGAGTCGAAGCCGCCACGCTTGTATGCCTCATCCATCAGGTCGAACGAAAGCGCGGAGATGAGTACTCCGCTTCCGAACGCCATGATGGCCGCGATTAATCGCTGGGGAATTCGCGCGAAGTAACCCAACCCTGCTCCGATAAGCAATGCCGAGCCCGCAACTAAACCCCAGAACCCTGCTTGTAACCAGACCGGAATCCACACAATTAATATCTTACTTCCCGGAACGGGGCTGCTCATTGTCCATGACATACCTCCGTCCCCACCAGGGGCCCAAGCGCGTCATGAAGGCGAATTTACCGTGAGCGCGAGCATCACGGCGGGGGATAAAACGTGAGTTCTGCGAGGCAATATAACACCGAATACCCGCTGCCTCGAAGGGCTGAGGTGATGGTTGGGCGACGAGCAGAAATCCAACTCTATTATTACTCTTCTGCTTCAGTTCATCTAGTGAGGTTGTTCTCAGCGTGGAGTTCTCAATTCCGAATGTCAGCCAAAAACCCTTGACTCAACAAGCAAATTCAAATACCGTTCGCCCGTTCAAATCTTGGCATGCCTAACCTTGTACTACCCAGTTGCACATCACGCTGTAATAGTACCCAGGCTTTTCTA
>JACCVY010000084.1 GCA_013697915.1 Blastocatellia bacterium
GGCGAGGCGCTGGTGCGCTACCGGAGCGAAAGCGCCGCCAAAAGAGTAGCGTCGGCGATGACTCTGTTTGTTAATGATCAGGCAGTGCCAATTCAGGTGGAACGGTTTGATGGCGCGGACATCGTTCCCGGTTTGCGGCTGGCACACATGGCTCCGGAGCGCACACTCGATGCGATTGAAGCGCTCAATAAACAGGCTGAGGTTCTTTATGCCGAGCCAAACTATCTGCTTTATCCTGATCTCACTCCAAACGATCCAAGATTTATAAGCAACGAGCTTTACGGCCTCACCAAAATCGGAGCGCCCAATGCGTGGAACACAACGACGGGCAGTTCTTCGATCGTTGTCGGTGTGATCGATGAAGGCATCGATAAGAATCATCAGGACCTGTCAGTGAACATCTGGGTCAACCCGGGCGAGATTGCGGGAAACGGAATTGATGACGACGCCAACGGATTCACCGACGATGTGAATGGGTACAATTTCGCGGCCAACTCCGGAACAATTCCGGCTGAAACTCACGCGACGCATGTGGCCGGAACCATCGGCGCTGTCGGCAACAACGGCATTGGCGTAGTGGGCGTCAACTGGAACGTGCGCCTGATGTCGCTGAGATTCATTAACGGATCGAGCGGTAATACTGCCGACGCTATTCGGGCTGTCAACTATGCCAAGTTAATGCGCGACCGGTGGATCAGCTCGGGCGGCGCCAGCGGCGCAAACATTCGCGTGCTAAACAATAGTTATGGTGGTGGTGGTTCCGATCAATCTTTTGTTGATGCCATCACCAGCGCCAGTCAATCAGGAATTCTTTTTGTGGCGGCGGCCGGCAATGCGCCCGAAGAGCCCGAGCCTAACAACGATATCGTCCCCCACTTTCCTTCCAGTTACACTGTCTCAAACGTTATCGGCGTAGCAGCGACAGATTCCGCCGACAATCTTTCCGGGTTCTCTCATTACGGACCGAACAGTGTGCCGATTGGCGCGCCCGGTTCTGGAATTCTAAGCACCGAGCCGGGAAATACTTACCATCTCGAAAGCGGTACCTCGATGGCTTCTCCTCATGTTGCCGGCGCCGCCGCTTTGTTGCTGGCTGCGAATCCGAATCTAACTGTGCAGCAGCTCCGGAGTCTCTTAATTTTTAATGGCGATCTTATACCTGCGCTGGCGGGGAAAACGTTCACCGGACGGCGGCTCAACGTGGGCAATAGCTTCATAGCGCTGACAGAAGGCGATGTTACACCCCCGGGAACGGTCACGAATTTTCATCTCAATTCTCAGAACGGCCGCGCATTGAATATTGGCTGGACTGCTTCCGGCGACGATGGCGCCGCCCCGGGCCAGGCTTCGCTCTACACTGTCAGCTTTACAGACGGGATCAGTGGCGCTGTCACCTCATTGAAGAACACAATCCCGACGGCGTCCGGCACAACGCAAGCCATCGACGTAAAGATCCCCTACCGGCACACGAGTGGAACGATTACGCTGCGCGAGTTTGATAATGTTGGAAACGAAGGAACACCAGCTACCTTTCCGGTGACGATTAATCCGGTCCAGGGCGATCCATATGTGACCCAGCTTGCCGCCGCCACAGCGCTTTCAGGCGGTGGAAACGCGTTGGGGCTGAAGGGTGATGACAGCTTAAAACTCGGTTACGCCTTGCCGTTTTCCTTTCCATTCTTCGGAGAAAGCTTTACGACTGTAAACATTTCCACTAACGGGAACCTGTTCTTCTCAACGCCGCCTACGCGTTCCAATGGCGACGGCGACGATGTACCCAGTTCGGCGGTTGGCCTGGCTCAGTACAAAATGATTTCTGGTCTTTGGGATGATCTCAGAACCGACGGGCGGGCGAGCGACGATGTTTACGTCGTAATTCCTGATGCCTCGCACATCATCTTTCGCTGGCAGGGTGAAATTTTCGGTGATGGCTCGAACCCCGCGAACCAGCCTGCGGTTAATTTTGAGATTGAACTGCGGAGTGATGGCACCATTGTCACACGGTACGGCAGTGGCAACACTAATCTTTTCCCGGTGGTTGGAATCGGCGGTGGCGAGCCGGACGCATATGTTATCCCTTCGCACACCTCTGAACAGTCGCCCATAAGTTTGACGAATGCCCAGACGGTATTGTTCCAGCCGCGGTTGCCGGTCAGCAATGTTGAGTTTTCACAGATGCAGTTCAATACGGGCGAGTCGAGTGGTAGTGCGTCCGTCACAGTGACGCGCACGGGTGACACCTCCAACCAGGCGTCCGTTGACTACAGAACTGTCGACGGCTCAGCAACGCAGAAGGGCGACTACTTGTTCGCTTCCGGCAAACTGACGTTTGCGCCCGGGGAAATAAGCAAATCAATCACGGTGCTGATTATTGACGATGTCTATCAAGAAGGGACAGAGAGCTTCAGCCTGGAACTAAGCAATCCCGTTGGCATGACGATCGGTTCTCAGAGCGTTACGTCCGTGGCGATCGCAGACAACGACACGGTGCCGCCAACCAGCAATCCGCTGGATAACTCGGATGCGCGGTTCTTTGTGCGCCAACACTACATTGATTTTCTCAACCGCGACCCTGACCAAAGTGGCTCGGACTTTTGGAGTCATCAGATCAGCGACTGCGGCACTACTCAGTCTTGCATTGAGCTGAAACGCATTAATGTTTCCGCGGCTTTCTTCCTCTCAATCGAATTCCAGCAAACCGGTTATCTGGTCGAGCGGATGTACAAGGTCGCCTACGGCGACGTTGATGGAACATCTACCTGGGGATGTCCCGGCGCCTGTGGTGGCAACGCGACTCATACGCTCAAGGTGCCAATCGTCAGGTTCAACGAATTTCTGGTTGACAGCCAGCAAATTGGCCGCGGAGTGGCGATTGGACAGCCGGGCGCCGATCAGTTGCTCGAGAGCAATAAAGTTGCGTTCGCGGGCGACTTCGTAAACCGCACACGCTTTACGACCGCCTATCCAGCGAATATGACGCCGCTGCAGTTTGTAAACACTCTGAACAGCAATGCCGGCAACCCTTTATCCACGGCAGAGCGCGACCAGTTAGTTAGCGATTTGACCTCTGGGGCGAAAACGAGGGCGCAGGTTTTGAGAGCGGTGGCAGAAGATCCGGACCTGGATAACGCCGAGAAAAATAAAGCATTCGTGCTGATGCAATATTTTGGCTATTTTCGGCGCGATCCGAACTCGGGACCAGACTCAGATTACACGGGCTATGATTTCTGGTTGACTAAGCTGAATCAGTTCAACGGCAACTTCGTCAATGCAGAGATGGTGAAAGCGTTTATCGTCTCGGGTGAATACCGGCAGCGGTTTGGTCCGGGATAAATGTGGTTCGAGCGCACCCTCTTCAAAGGGCTTTGCACAAAAAGTGGACCACGCGGGACGCGGGTAGTACCGTTCACAGGATTCCGTAACACTCATCACGCGAAGCGTTCTCATTAGCACCGTGGCTTCAGCCCGGTGATAAAGGAGTGTTCCACTTTCCTTAACCGTTTTAACGGTTTACTGGGACGCAGAAACCGTTGAAACGGTTCGAAGTTCATCATCACCGGCCCTGGTCACCGGGCTGAAGCCACGGTGCTAATGAGAAACGCTTCGCGTCGCCAACTCTAAACGGAAAAGGCTGAATTCAATTTTGAATCCAGCCTTTTTGTTTGACAGACATTCTGGTCTGTCGCTGTTGTTTGATTAATGCCTGCGCTTAAAAGCGACTGAGATACTCGCCCGAGACGATGAACGACCT
>JACCVY010000141.1 GCA_013697915.1 Blastocatellia bacterium
CAGGTGGGCCGCATTGTTGTGGCGTGCGGCAGTTGCATGTCCGTTCGCACCACTCGGTAACCCCTTGCTCACAATCCCCCGGCGATGAGAACCCTTCTCCCGTAGGGCAAGATTCGCTGCATGTGCTAGTAAAAGAGTTCCAGTGCCAACCCACTTGATAACACTCTACTTGTGTGGATGGCGTGGGCGTTGGAGTTGAGCATGGTATAGCTCGCGTTGAGAGTACGTTCGTACAGGTAAAGGTCTGGCCGTTAACGGTCATCTTGCAGGGTTCATATTGCGCAGCAAGTGTCTCATTTCCTGTGAGGTCGTCATACTTCTTAACTATCTGATAGAAGCAGTTAGAAGGTTGGGGAGGACATTCAATTGAGCTTGGATAGGTAAACGCACAGGTTGTCTGAGGAGCCCGAAGTGTCGAGGGCACCCATTTCAGCAGAGGCCAAGTTCCTGTATTGAAATCATTGAAACGGACTCTCAAAAAATTGGCAGTGCGATTTTGCGCACTGCCCTCTGGTTGCTCAACTTTCGGCGGTCCTTCTCCGCCGGGGTTTATCGGGCTCCAGCCCCAGGGACTCTTGGGGTCTCGCTTATTAATTCGCCCAGCGTTCCAAGCTGTGCCATCGCTGAAGCCGAGATCTGTTATGCGCAATTCTATTAAGTTAATACTGGCAGAATAATTGGCCTCCTTTAAGAAAGCTTTTATTTGGTCGAAGTCATCATCGCTGAGATGGATCTCTACCGTATCGTCCGGCAATACAGGCTTAACGTGTAGAGGAGGCATAGCCCTTTCAGATTGGTAACGAAACGGATTATCGCCATAGTCAAGATGCCAGACGGCGCCGGGCTCCTCTGACTGCTTTCCAGGTCGATTGAAAAAGATCTCTATTCCTATATACGTAACCGTTTTACGTGACGTGTTGCTAACACTGATGGTTAACCCTTTTAACCAATCGTCGTCGTCTAGAAATTTTCCATGGAACTTGATCGGTCCTTTTCTTGTTTTCGCGAGAGTAATATTCACGGGAGGTGCAAAGTCTGAGCGCTTATTAATGACCCGTTCGTTTGATTGTGGTTCTAGAGTCCCGCTCGGGTCGACGGTTTTTCGCTGAGCATTTGTCCTGTAAGCGTCGACAAGAAGAAATGTAGCAGTGAGAAATAAGGAGGCAATCAATACTGACTTTATTCTGCTGTTCATATAACTACTCCTGGTGAGAGGTGAACATTGAGCGTATACGGCGATCTAGTCCCAAGGCTTAAGTTAGCAGGAGCGGGATTCGTTGAGGAATGAGGCTCTTGCTAACGGTTGACGCTTAAACGCCATGAACCTACGACCACTTTGGCTTGCCTGTCAATGCTTACCTGAGGACAAACGTTCTAATTATTAGCAAGGATTCTGGTAAGGGCTTTACGTCCGCGCGATTACATTTACGTTTAGCAAAAAGCGTTCAAGTGCAGCGCTCTTGAGTTCAAAGTCGTTGTATAGAACCGCGGAGAGAAAGACTGACACGTACTGGCACTCATTAAGGTCCGCTCACTAAAAAAACATCCCAGGCCCAGCGACCAACGCGCGAATGCTTCGCATCGTCAACTTTGGCGCGATAACGGAATTGATTGCCAAACTGATCAGTTCGTTTCGATTCTTTGTAATTGAGCGAAATGGAATCCACATTGAGTTCTGCGAGCGGATGCAGTTCCCCTGCTTCGGAAATGCCGTTGTGATTTGTGTCCTGCCACAGGCGCAACGCTGAAAAGATCGCGTCGCGACTGTCAATCACGCCGTTACTGTTTCCACCGTTCGCCGCCTTGTCGTATTCCGCCAGCGCGAGGAAACCATTTCTCGCTTCGCCTGCCGGCGGCTCCGGCTGTGGCGTGAAATTGCCAAACAACTCCGCGCCGCTGTCGATAGCCCCATTCTCATTTCGGTCAAGTGCCAACCACGCGTCATCCGAACCTGCAGCAGTCCAGGCGAGCCATTCCTTTGTGCCGCTCATATCGAGATCAAAGTTGACGCCGTTTACGATACTGGTCAGGTTAAAGCCATTGCCGGAAACATCGATGACTACCGGGCTTGTGTTGCATTGAGTGTCATTCAGGCACGAACACTTGCGGTCGCACCACGGTTGAGAAAAATTCTCACAATCCCACGCATGTGCTCCATCAGCCGGGCAAGACTGCGTACAGTTACTGGTAAAGGAGTTCCAGTGCCACGCTATTGCATAACACCCCTCTGGCGTTGATGGCGGCGGGGCCGGCACGCAGTCACTATAGTCACAGATGGGCAAGTCAAGGAACCCTCCTGGGATATAGCCTTCCGGGCAGGATGGAGGTGGGGGTCGTGGTGAGGGACAGGTTATCGGATAACAACAACCGTTTCGTTGGACCTCAAGAAAACCGCAAGATGGATGCGCGGGATCGGAGCAGTCTGCAGGACCATTCGCGTTTGGATCGCTGCAATATTGACACGGCGCAGGTGATGGTGTGGGGGTTGGCGACGGCGTGGGGCCTGGTCCAAAGCCGCAGTCGGGGAGATCGATAGTTTGACATAAATACGTCTCCGTTCCAGCCGTACATTCCAACGTACCATAGACAAGCTCTTTGCAGACGCCGGAGGAGCTTAACCCCGGTCTGTTTTGGTCAGGACAGTTATAGCAGACATGCACACGAGGGCTTGGTGTGACGCCGACACAATAGTCAAATAGGCACCCATCCGCAGGCAAGGCGCTCACTGTGTAAGCGGAGGTGTTTGATGCCGAAGACAAAAAATTTGCCGGTAAGAAACTTACCGGCATTTCAGTATCCGTTGATATTCTAGTGCGAGTAACACTACGATCATCCGGTGACCGAGAGCTTTTAGATCTGCGCTTTTGGCGGTTTTGGGATGCCCCGTAAAGGCCTTGTTTACTAGGCGGCGGATACGCAGTTCCCGAGTTTCCAAACAACCCGGTGCCGTCGCCGAAACTCAACGTTTCGAGTTTGATTTGAAGCCGTGCGGCCTCAGGATGCTTGTTCTCACGCACACTCTTTTCCCAAGCAGAGATCTGGCTCGGATGGATCTTAAAAACAAAGGTTTCGCCTGGTTTAATCGGAATGTCTTCCGGCAACGCCCTACTAACTATGTCCCCTAACGCATTCCTTCCATAAGCAAGAGCAAAGACCAGATAATTACTACCAAGTTTGACATCGCTAACGAGCAATAAGTCAAGGTAGTAAATTGGTTTGTCTCCTGTGTTCGTAAGCTCCAGCTCATATTCGCTTATCCACTTCTTATTGTTCAGGTCCTTAAAAGATTGCTCTTTCTCCTTTTTGATTTTGAGTTTTATCGGAACATGCTTTGGAATGGTGTTTTCAAGGACTCTTTCTCTCTGCGTTCGGGCGATGCCTTGAGTTAACGAACCCTTCATCAACAGAATGATAATGAGTCCAAAAACCACTACCAGAAATGAAATCCTGAGAATGAGGTTTATGTTTCTTAGTGAGTCTTTCATGAGAATAATCCTTTGAAGCAAGAGTTGCTATAGTGCAATTTATTCTCGAGTTGCCTGTGCAAGTCTAGAATTTGAACTTACGGAAGTGAGGCTTTGCTGGGGCACCTCCCATGCGACGATTGAAATCCCTAACGTATTTCGACGCTACGCTCCTTCCGGTTTCCTGTCAACGTAATCGCCACAGAGGTTTCTTCCGTCAAGCAAGAATTCAGGCATGCGGTTTTGAAGTGGCAGAAGGGCCAACCAGACACGGATGACTAACGATCGATAATCTCTGCAGCGATGCTTACCGCTTCCTGATAGATTTGATCGTTGCAAAGAATTTCCATCTCGCGACTGAGCAGTTGTGCGGTGCTGCGGTTGCGCACCGGCAACACCCGCCCGCGGTCCACGTTTGTACCGAGCTTGGCTTCAGTCAAAACGCGCTGCAAGTCCGCGCTGCGTT
>JACCVY010000146.1 GCA_013697915.1 Blastocatellia bacterium
GCCAAAACTGATGCCGGCGAAGACTTGATTGCAAGTTGTTCAAACTGTGGTTACGCGGCGAATCTGGAGAAGGCCACTTCGCGTCTGGCGCCTGTGAAAGATCTGGTTGGGCCGGAAGTGCCTGAAGAATTCCCGACACCTGGCGTGCGCACAATTGACGATCTGACCACATTCCCCGGCGGCGCGAAAGCTGCACAGCAGATCAAAACCCTCGTCTACGTTTACGGCGATCAGGCTTCAGGTGAGGGCTCGGCGAAGTGGGCGTTGCTGTTGTTGCGTGGTGACCATCAGTTGCACGACATAAAACTGGCGGACACTCTGGGCGCTAGTTTCATTCGTGCTGCGCAACCAAATGAGATAGTCGAGCTACTGGGGGCAAGCGCCGGTAGTTTGGGCGGCGTCGGTGCGAAACAAAAAATCGCACAGTTACGAAACGGCTCCGAAGTTCGGGTTATCGCTGATCTCGCCCTCAAGGGCCGTCGCGACATGACGACCGGCGCGAACAAAGATGACCATCACCTTCGCGGCGTCGATATTGAACGGGACATTCAGATCGATCAGTGGGCCGACTTGCACTCAGTCAATTCCGGTGAATCGTGTCCGCGCTGCGACACCGGAGTGCTCGACGTTTACAAGGCGATGGAGATTGGCCACATCTTCAAACTTGGCACTAAGTATTCGGAATCGATGGGCGCTACAGTGTTGACTGAAGCAGGCAAACCCGTACCGATCGTTATGGGTAGCTACGGCATAGGTGTTGAGCGCATCATTACCGCAGCCATCGAACAGAATCATGACGCCGATGGCATCATCTGGCCGAAGACGATCGCGCCGTTTGATGTAGTTGTTACCGTCACCAACATGAAAGATGAAAAGCTGCGCGAGACTGGAGAGAAACTCTACAAAGACTTGATGCGCGCCGGGCTTGATGCTCTGCTCGACGATCGTGACGAACGCGCTGGTGTGAAGTTTAAGGACGCCGATCTGATTGGCATCCCCTATCGCGTCACTATCGGCAAAAAAGTTACCGATGGGTTGGTCGAACTATTTGATCGCCGCGCGAAGTCGAGCAATGACGTGAAACTCGCGGACGTAGTTTCGCAGGTTCAGAAATTGGCACTGGCTGGATTGTGAATTCCAACCAGCCTGCGATAGCAGGTGGCAGCAAAAACCCCAGGGTGGAGCGTAGCGGAACCTGGGTAAAGGATGCAAGAATGTTTGCAGCCCGTGAAACGGGCGACAGAGGTTCGAATCAAACGTCTACCGCCCGCTCTGCGGGCTAGGGAGCATCGAACCGCAGTAACCCAGGGTTCCGCTACGCTCCACCCTGGGCTCTATGCTTCCGCCTGCTCCGCAGGCTCATTGAAAGCTTCCAGTCAGAATTCGGACCACAGCATAACCCATGAAATCGCTTTGGCTCATCTTGATCCTCTCCCTGGCAACTGCACCAAGCGCGGCTGTAAATTCTGCTGCTCAAGACGTGCTCCCAGAGTTAGTACGTCGTATTAAACCCTCCGCCGTGGCAATCGAAACCTTTGACGCGCGCGGCGTTCAGCTTTCCCGTGGCAGCGGCTTTTTTATCGACGTGGATCGCGTAGTCACAAACCGACACGTCATTGAAAACGCTTACCGTGCTGAAGTTCATTCTTACAACGGCAATGTGTATCCGGTTAGGGGCGTGATCGCCGTGGATGCCGAGGGCGACATCGCCGTGTTGCGCGTCGAAGCCCCTGCCGGTCAGGTTCGGCCACTGTCGCTCGATCGAACTTCGCCGCAGGAAGGCGAAAGTGTTGTCGTAATCGGCAATCCCTTTGGGCTTGAAGGGAGCGTCACGAACGGGATTGTTTCCGCCGTGCGGGACATTCCCACTTTCGGACGAATCATTCAGATCACCGCGCCCATCTCGCCCGGATCCAGCGGCAGCCCGGTCGTGAACATGCACGGCCAGGTGATTGGTGTTGCCACCTTGCAAATCACGGGCGGTCAGAGCATCAACTTTGCGATCCCGTCAGAACGCATTTCACAATTACAAAGTGGCGGCACGTTGCTCTCGTTATCCGATCTGGTCGCGGCGAGTGGCAGAAATAAAAGGGCGAAAGCAGTGCAGGCATTTCGCGACGGCCTGAGTTTTCTTTCACAGGACGACTGCGAAAAAGCACTGCCCTATTTTGAGAAAGCAGTTGAATCGGACAGCAACTATGCGGAAGCATGGGCGCAAGCCGGCTTCTGTCGCGAGAAACTTGGACGGCACAACGAAGCGATTGAGGCTTCGCGCCGAGCGGTGACGCTGCGACCTTCTGCCGAGTCGTACTTCAATATAGGCTTGGCAAATTACTATTTGAAGCAGTATCGCGAAGCAGCCGACAGCTATCGCCAGTCGATTCGACTCGATCCTTACAATGGCGCTGATGCCTGGTACGCGCTCGGACTGGCCTATCGAGACTGGGGCAAGGCCGACGAAGAGATTCAGGCCTACAGGCAGGCGATTCGTTTGAAACCTGATTACACCAGCGCGCATGAGCGAGTTGCTTCAGCCTACGTACGTTCAAGAAAATATCCGCAAGCGATTGAGGCTTACAAACAACTCTTAGCGCTTAAACCGGGCGACGCCGTCGTCTCGAACAATATTGGCGAGGCATATATGGAACTTGGTCTGACATCTGACGCGCTCGAGGCATTCAAACGCGCAATTCAACTAAAGCCCGACTTCGGCAAAGCGTATTACAACCTCGGCAAGTCATACCTCGCCACTGGCAACCGCAATTCTGCGCTGGAGCAATACAACATTCTTCAAAGCATCGATCCGGACTGGGCGGAGAAGCTGGACGGGCTGATTAATCCTTGACAGTCGGCAGACGGCAGCAGCAGTCGGCAGGTTAGATCGGTAGGAGCAACCGCTATTTTTAAAGGAATCACCCTCAAGCCGCTAGTAGGAGGGCACCATGCCAACGGCGAAAGGATTCCGAGACTTAAAGGTGTATCAACTCGCTTTCAAACTTGCGATGGAGATTTTTAAGGAGACAAAGCATTTTCCAAAAAAGGAAACTTACTCCTTGATCGATCAAATTCGTCGATCATCACGCAGCGTCCCGGCAAATATTGGAGAGGGCTATCGCAAAAGGCTTTATCCGAAAATGTTCATTAGTAAGATGGCTGATGCGGATGGTGAGGCAACCGAAACGCAGGTATGGCTGGATTTGGCTACCGCCTGTGAATACCTATCAGAAAAGCGCCGAGTCGAACTAGTAGCAGGTTATGAAGAGGTTGGTCGCATGCTCGGCGGCATGATTGCGCACCCAGAAAAGTTTTCCTGAAGACTGCGGCCGTCTGCTGCTGTTGCTTACTGCTCCTGACGATCCGACCTGCTGGCTGCTCCTGCCGTCTGCCGCTGCCGACTGCTGCTGCCGTCTGCCGACTGCTCCTCCCGGCGGCGGTTAATCAGGCTCGCGACGAACCCCGCGCCGAATCCATTATCGATATTCACGACTGTTACATTCGACGCACACGAGTTGAGCATGCCGAGCAGCGCCGCAATCCCACCAAACGACGCGCCATAGCCGATGCTTGTCGGCACGGCAATCACCGGCACGCTAACCAATCCGCCAACAACCGAAGGCAGTGCGCCTTCCATGCCGGCAACCACAATTGCAACACGCGCGCTTTGCAGCAAGGAACGTTCGGCCAACACGCGATGAATGCCGGCGACGCCCACGTCCCAAACGCGTTTCACGCGATTCCCCATCGCTTCGGCAGTCAACGCCGCTTCTTCTGCCACCGGGATGTCGCTGGTTCCCGCTGTCACCACAACTATTTCACCAAGTCCAAGTTCGGTCGTATCTCTTTGGATTCTTATCAGGCGCGCCGCCGCATGCCACTCGGCTTCGGTAGAAATGTTGCGCACTTCTCCAAACGTTCCCTCGTCTGTATGCGTAACGAGCACGTTGGGAGCATGTTGCAGCAGCCGCTCAACAATGCCGACGACTTGTTCGCGAGTCTTACCGGCGCCAAAAACTACTTCCGGAAAGCCCTGCCGCGAGGCCCGCGAGTGATCCACGCGCGCATATCCGATGTCTTCAAAATGAAGGTTCTGAATACGATTGACAGCCTCAGGCGTTTCCAGTTCTCCCGCGCGATGCGCAGCCAATAGTTGTTCCAAGGCTGTCAGGTTCATTCGAAAACTTCTTTCTTTCTTGAAATTAGACGCGCATTCTACCACTCGCTTGCAAAGCATTCGAATTTACTCTCGTCCAAAGCGCTCTGTGCGTCCTCTGTGACTTCTGCGTCTCTGTGGTGGGTCTTGCCTGCGCAGCAAATCCACTACAGAGAAAACTAGCTGCACAGATAAAGTTTTAGGTAGGACGCCTTAGAAACGGGCACGCTTGCGCCGGAATTGACCGCCAAGTAAGATTCAAGCATCGAAGCCAAATGGAATTCACCGTAGCAATCACCGGCGCTTCCGGCTCAATTTATGCGCAGCGCACGCTGGTGCACATGGCTGCCAGCGGCGTAGTCGAGCGCATCAATCTGATCATGTCCGAAGCGGCTACAACGGTTGCGCGCGTGGAACTGGGATCGGATCTGCGCGGCGCGGACAATGCGCTAATCAACCAGTGGATCGGGCTCGCGCCAAACTCGAAACTGATTCAACTGCAGCGTCTCGACAACATGGCGGCGCGACCTTCGTCGGGTTCGCATCCGCAGGAAGGAATGGTGGTCGTGCCATGTTCTATGGGCACGTTGGGCGCAATCGCCTCCGGCGCCGGTACTAATCTGATTCATCGCGCGGCGGACGTTACGCTCAAGGAGAGCCGCAGGCTGGTGCTGGTGCCGCGCGAAACTCCGTACAACGCCATCCATCTGGAAAATATGTTGCGGTTGTCGCGAGCCGGCGCTCACATAATTCCTGCGAGCCCCGGCTTCTATCATCGCCCGCAAACAATTGAAGCGCTGGTCGATCACCTGGTCTTTCGCATCCTCGATCATTTAGGCGTGCCCCACCCGCAGAACACGCAGTGGAAAGGCATGCCGCAACAAACTTCTGAAATAGTGAACGTCAGCAAAGATTGAATTCGCTCATGCCTGCACTGCTAAGAAATGTTCGCGTCACGCTCGAGATGATAAAGATCGAGCACACCTTGTTTGCGCTTCCCTTTGCACTTCTAGGAGCAGTGCTGGCCGCCAATGGCTTGCCAACAATTAGGCAGGCTTTTTGGATCACCATCGCAATGATCGGCGCGCGCTCGACGGCGATGGCTTTCAATCGTATAGCCGACAGAGATTACGACGCGCAAAACCCACGCACGCAAACACGCGCCATCCCAGCGGGTCTTTTGTCGGTCAGTTTTGTTTGGCTGTTTACTTTCGTGTCTGCGGCGCTTTTCTTATTGGCCGCCGCGATGCTGAACCGCTTGACGTTGTTGCTGGCGCCAATCGCTTTGGCGAGCGTAATGCTTTATTCGTACTCGAAACGTTGGACCCTACTCTCTCATGTGTTTCTTGGTTGGTGTTTGTCGATTGCGCCGACCGGCGCGTGGATAGCGGTGCGCGGTCATTTGGACAGCCCGGTGCCGCTGCTGCTTTCCTTGATAGTGCTGTTGTGGACAGCCGGTTTCGACGTTCTTTACGCGTGCCAGGATTATGAATTTGATTTGCGCGCCGGCTTGCACTCGATTCCGAAACGCTTTGGCATCAGTCGCTCATTGCTGATCGCTCGCTTGTTTCACGTGGGCGCTTTCGCGGCGATTCTTGCTCTATACTGGATTACGCAGCTTGGAATTTTTGCTCTTGTTGGTGTTATTGTCACAGCCGCTTTGCTCGTCTACCAGCATCGCCTGGTGCGCGCCGACGATTTGAGCAAACTAAACGCTGCGTTTTTTACTACTAACGCCTTTGTAAGCGTGATTCTGTTCGTAACGTTTGGAGGCGCGGTTCTTCTGAGGACTCTTTCATGAACTTTTCGCACGACAAGAACTTGATAGCGATCGCACAAAAAGTTGGAGCCGGTGCGCGTCTCTCGTTCGAGGATGGTGTTGCATTGTTTGCAACTGATGACTTGCCGGCGCTGGGCAAACTCGCTGACAGCGTCCGTCGCACCCGGCACGGTCGCACTACTTATTTCAATGTGAACCGGCACCTTAATCCTACGAATGTTTGTTACGCTGACTGCAAGTTTTGTGGCTTTTATCGGACGCCCCGACAACCCGACGCGTATACACATAACATCGAGGACAGCCTGCGAATCGCCGGTGAAGCTGTGAACGAAGGCGCAACCGAACTTCACATTACCGGTGGGCTGAACACAAAGCTGCCGTTTAGTTATTTTACCGATTTGCTTTCCGCGCTGAAGCAGCACCACCCGCAACTTCACCTAAAAGCGTTTACGATGGTCGAGCTTGACCATTTCGCCCATTTCTACAAGCTAAGCGACGAAGAGGTCATCGAGAAACTAATCGAGGCGGGCCTGGACTCCTGTCCCGGTGGCGGCGCTGAAATATTTCGCGAGCCGACCCGCTCAATGATCTGCGCTCACAAATGTGACGCCAATCGCTGGCTGGAGTTAGCCGGCAAAGCGCATGCGGCGGGTTTGAAAACAAATGCCACCATGCTTTACGGACACATTGAATCGATTGCTGACCGCGTGGACCACTTGATTCGGTTGCGGCAACAGCAGGACGAGTCGGGCGGTTTTCAATGTCTGATACCATTGGCTTTCTATCCGGAAAACACTCAACTCGCACACTTGCCAGGACCTTCCGGCGTCGACTCGCTGAAGACAATGGCGGTCTCCCGTTTGCTGCTCGACAACTTCGAACACTTGAAAGCCTACTGGGTAATGCTGGGGAAACGACTCGCGCAAGTTGCACTGCATTTTGGCGCCAACGACATCGATGGGACGATCACTGAAGGCGGAGAGCTCAGCGAGAGTTACTCAATTGAATCAAACAATGAAGTGAAGATGTCGCGCGAAGAGATCGTTACGCTGATTGAAGACGCCGGTTTCGCCGCCGTCGAGCGCGATACGGTTTATAACCCGGTTGAGCGTCATAACGTCAGCCTCGTCTAATCATATTCGAACGAATTAATATTATGTCTACTCTGATCGAAACACGCACGATAACTGTCGCCCATTCACCAGATTCTGACGACGCTTTCATGTTCTATGGTCTGGCTACCGACAAGCTCGATACGGGCGATCTCAAATTTACGCATGTTCTGAAAGACATTCAGACTTTGAACGAAGAAGCCTTTCGCGGCACATACGATGTCACCGCGGTTAGTTTTCACGCCTACGCTTACATCAGCGACAAATACGTGCTGCTGCCTCATGGTGCGTCGATTGGCGACAACTACGGTCCAATCCTGGTTTCAGCCCGACCTGCGAAAACTCAGGACATCTCAAAACTAAAGATCGCGGTGCCCGGCACGTTAACCAGCGCATTCCTGGCGCTGAAACTTTTCAATCCTGACTTTCAATACGAAGTTGTGCCCTTCGACAAGATCATCGATGCGGTAAAGACCGGAGACTGTGACGCTGGCCTTTTAATCCACGAGGGACAACTGTTCTATGAATCAGTCGGTCTGCACAAGATATTAGATTTGGGCGAGTGGTGGCATGAACGGACGGGCTTACCCTTGCCGATGGGCGGAAATGCTATCCGCCGCGAGCTGGGCCCCGCGATCATTCATCAGGTTTCCGATTGCTTGCGCGAGAGCATTAGCTATTCGTTAGCTAACCGAGAAGACGCACTGCAATACGCAATGCAGTTTGCGCGCGACATGGATACGTCCCTGGCTGATCGCTTCGTCGCAATGTGGGTCAACAATCTGACTCTGGATTATACCGAACGCGGTCGCGAAGGGGTGCGAAGGTTTCTTACCGAAGGATTTGAACGAGGGATAATTCCCAGCCTTCCGAACATCGAGTTTGCGAGCTGAGCTGGAGTCCTGACTGGGGTGCGCGCGGCGGGTAAATAGCCGCCCCGCCCAGAAGGGGCGACTTCCGCCGCGCACATCATCGGTTCAAGGCTGGCGATCAGGCTCCTCCCAAAGCATGACCTAAACGTCTTTCTCCCATGCAGCAACGCGGCCGCTCTGCGTTGCCTTGCGCCTTTGCGCTTTTGAGGTCCATGGAAATTCAACGTTGCCACGTCCCGACGTGAGGACTTTAGAATCTCAGACGGTCCGACCACGCGTTACCGGACCAAATGCTTCAAACTTACTTAACCTTCAAAAAGCTTGGTTCTCGTTGAGAGCGGGTATAAGAACAAATTAAGTGGTTCCACCGAGAGCACCTTACATCACTTGCATGAAACTTTGCAATAAGAAATCCACAAATCACGACATGCACTCGACGGGCTTGAGCAAGGTGGCAACATGGCCTTATTTGGGGGCATCTGAGAAGCGTATTTTTGATTGACCAGTCTGACTTCTCGCGTAAGGACGAAAACAAAATGATGAGCAAGTTGCGGGCAATGACACTTAGGTTTGTCGTCCTGTTGGCAGGGCTGTATATGATTGCGGCAATGCCGGCACTGGGGCAGTCCTCATCGAATTCCGGCGATCTACCGCAAGCCGAGGTGGATCGCATAATCAATACGTTCGCTGCCAAGGAGAGCCAGTTTCGTAAGGCCCTCAACGAGTATTCCTTCAAACGCGACGCTGTGGTGCAGAGCCTGGGGATGGGGGGTCAGATAACTGGTGAATATCACCGCGTTTCCTACTTCACGTTCGATGATTCGGGTAACCGGTTCGAAAAAATCAGCTACTTTCCCATGCCATCCTTCGGTGCCATCACCCAGGAAGACCTCAACGACCTTGGTGGGATTCAACCTTTTGCGTTGGAGCCTGCGAAGATTCCGCAGTATGACTTTAAATATGTCGGTAGAGAAAAGATCGATGAGCTAAATCTCTACGTTTTCGATGTCAGTCCAAAAGTGATGCCTGACGCGAAAAAGACCAAGGAACGATTTTTTAAGGGTCGGGTTTGGGTTGAAGATCAGGACTTTCAGATCGTGAAGACCCGGGGCAAAGGTGTTCCTGAAACTAAAATTAATAAATTTCCGATGGTTGAAACTTACCGCGAACAGTTCGATGGGAAATACTGGTTTCCAACCTATTCTTATGCCGACGAAGAGTTGGTTTTCGACAACGGCGAATCCCTGCACGTGCGCATGAAGGTTCGTTATTCGGATTTTGTAAAGGCGAGCGCGAAGGTGAAGATAATTGAAATCGAAAATCCTGACGCGCCAACCAAGGAACCTAAACCTGTGCCGCCGCCACCGCCGCCGCGTAAACCATAGCGCGTTGCGTCGATCAGTCCGACATACCGAGTTCGGCGCCAATCATCGCGTGTACGCGTTGAAGCAGCAGTTTGACATCGTCGTCGCTTGAAACACCGGCCGTTGATACTGGCGGTAATATCACCATCACAATCGTTCCCAATCTTGCCTCACCTGTTCCCTTGCCCATCAGGTAGTCAGAGTTTTTGATCGCGACCGGCACAAGTGGCACACCTGCCTGTGCTGCCATATAAAACGCGCCCTTCTTAAACGGCAGGAACTCACCCGGCCTGGCTCGTGTACCTTCCGCAAAAACACCAAATGATCTTCCAGAGCGAATTCTTGCCGTGGCTGCCTCGGTCGTCTGGAGCGCCCGTTCGCGGTTAGAGCGATCGATAGCCATGATGTTCACGTAGCCCATCCCGTAGCCAAGAATCGGCACCTTCAGCAATTCTTTTTTTGCCAATACTCCAAGGCGTTGGCCTGTGTAGGCGAAGAGAGTGGCGGTATCCAGGTAGGAACGATGATTTGAGATGAAAACGTAGGTTTGCTTAGGATCAATGTGTTCGCTTCCTCGCACCTCCACTTTCATGCCACTCAAACGCAGCCAGTTGCGAGCCCCAAATAACGCCCATGGATAAACAAGGTCACGATTCCCCGTAAGCCAGGCCACCAGCAGCACCGGTGGCGCAAAGATCAACAGGAGCGTCGCCGCCATGAAAAGCGACCACCAATAATGTAGACGTCGAAAAATGCGCATGAACAAAGTTTGGATGACGAGCGGCAGATAATCGCACACTTTCGCTTTCGGTGGACAATTGACGGCGATTCAATGAGGCGCTTTGGATAGCGGATAGTTGCCGCGAGGGGGTTGTCACCTTAGCGCCTTGCCTCCGGCGCACAGTAGCGTTATCTTTGCCCCGCAATAATCTCTCCTCCGGCCCGATTCTACGGGCCAATATTCGAAGCATCCAATCCGGTTGCTGCGCATCCAAGTTAGGCGACACAACCACGCGTTATCATCGATTCAGGAGTCCAGCATGAAGAGAATCTTGGGGCTTTTACTTTTTATCTCGTTTTTCGCGGCTTTTGCAGTAAGCGTTTCCGCGCAATCACGAGCTCGCCGTGTTGGCGACAGCCCGGCGCCCCCGGCGCCTACCGGCAGCAGCGCCCCGACCTCTCCGCGACCTCCCGTTCTTGGGGGAGCGAATGGCACTGCCAACTCTCAACAGCCCGGGCGGACTGCGACAGCCAACGGACCGGAAGAAGTGGAGGCGGGCGACGTCATCAAGGTGAACACGACACTCGTGACATTACCCGTCAGCGTGATGGATCGCGACGGACGATATATTCCAAATCTGCGCAAAGAGGATTTTCGACTTTGGGAAAATGGTGTCGAGCAGCAGGTGGCTTTTTTCTCCTCTGTTGATAAACCTTTTTCGGTAGTGCTAATGATCGATACGAGCGGTTCGACGCGTTTTCGACTCGAGGACATTCAGGACGCAGCCATCGCTTTCACCAACCAACTGCGAACGGACGATCGGGTCATGATCGTGTCGTTCGACGACCAGGTTCGCGTGCTTTCGGAATTTACCAGTGACCGGGGTCGCTTGCGCGATGCGATACGTCGCACCCGCCCAGGCAACGGCACCAAGCTCTATGATGCCGTCGACATGGTAATGAACCAGCAACTGAACAATGTTTCTGGTCGCAAGGCGATAGTGCTTTTCACGGACGGCGTTGACACGACCAGTCGGCATGCGTCTTATGCCAGCAACGTACGCGATGCTGAAGAGTTGGATGCATTAATTTATCCAGTGCAATACGACACCTACAAGGACATGAGTGGCGGCAACGGCGGCGGTGGATGGCCGGGATCAGGCCGCGTGCCGACTTCGCCTGTAGGGGTGCTGATTCAAATCCTTGGCGGCATTTCCGGTGGCCGTGGCCCAATCAGCACCGGTAGCGGCGGGCCGGGAACAAGCAGGCACGAGTATGAAGTTGCGAATCGCTATCTGCACGAATTGGCTGAAAAAACCGGGGCGCGAGGTTACCAGGCAGATTCATCGCAAAACTTGTCCTATGCCTTTGGTAACGTCGCCGAGGAACTGCGACGTCAGTACAGCTTAGGTTATTACCCGCAGCGGCCGGCACAAGCGGGAGAACGGCGTCAGGTTAAGGTTCGGGTGAATCAACCAAATCTGGCGGTGCGCACGCGCGACAGTTATGTGTTCAATCCGTCTGGCAGTGTGCAGGATACCGCGCAAAAAACAGCGCCAGTGCTGCAACGAAAATTTGCAGAAGGCAATTTGAACCACGCGACCAATCGTTAGATATTAGCCGAACATAACGCCACCGAATCAATGAGGGCGAGAAGCGTTACAGTGAAAACTGTGGCCTTCTCGCCTTCGCGGTTTTTGGCTTAGACCGGAACACCTCACACCAACGTCTCATTGCTCTTCGGTCTTTTCGCTCGGACGAAATTCAGTTTTATACGTGAACAGCATTCCTTGGTGGGCCAATCGCGAATGCGCATTTTCGAGAACTATGGGCCGAGGGCATCGGCAGCGGCGTTTTAGTGTCCCGTCCGGTGCTCACAATTCTTCCGGGTCTCAACAAAAAAGGGGATATGGGAGGCGAGTACTACAAGCTACTCTCCCATGAAAGCAACATAAGTTGTACCTAACTGAGCCACAAACTTGTACTTCCGTGATTAATCAACCAGTGCCCCTGGCGGAAAATTTTTCTTAATTTGCTGTGTTGTTAGCAAATTAAAATGTCCGGTTTTATTAGCAAGTGAAGTGTCCGATTCGTTCATTTAATCTCCAGCAGTAGTAGCTGTGGGAATGTTGGGAAAGTCAGGCCGCTTTTTGGCCTGACTTTCCCAAGCCGCGGTGGGAAGCGACTGCTTTTGTCGCTTTCCTCGGCGGCGTCATTTCCATAGCGGGCTGGCCGTCAGCTGTGTAGCGGCCAACTCGATGTGGTCCAAAGGTAATAGAGATAGTCTGGTCCAGATGTTCATGCACCGTGACTCGGCAACCGGCTAAGGTGGCTCTGAACTTGGTTCGTTCCAGTTGCCAACTGCGATTGGCGAAGCTGACCGTGTTATCTCGAGCCACCACGCGCTCATGTTGCAGAGAGAAAACCAGGTCCAGCTCTTTCCGCCGCACCGGCACAAACGCTGTCCCGCGCTCGAGTGCTTTCACACTGAAGCGGCGGTTGAACTCCTTTACATACTCGTCACGCAGAAACTGATTGGCGGCAGTCGCCGTGGTGATCTTGCGCAAGCGTAACTCTGGGGGTAAGCGCCCCTGCCAGGTGCTAAAGCCGCGTTCACTGCGACCGCGAGCTTGCGGCGAATAGGCCGGTATCATCTGGATCCCCAACTCTCTTAAAGCTCGGCCCACCTGCGTCAGACGAGTATGATCCACTGGCTCGTCAGCCTTGGGCGTAAGAAAGAAATGCGTGGCTCTGTCGCTATAAAGCGAACAAAACACGCCCTGCTGCTCAATCACCTCGCGCAACCCGGCCAGCACCGTGCGGGTCGATTCTTCCTCTACCAACTGCGCGTAATAGATCTCACTGGTGGCGTCGTCCATGATCACCAATAAGTCATACCAGCGATGGTCACAGAACCACTGGTGTTTACTCGCATCAATGTGCAACAACATCCCCGGCAACGGCCGCCGCGGTCGCCGCTTACGATGCACCCCACGCTTGCGGCTCGGCTTTACCAACCCCGCTCCCTGCAAGGCTTGCTTTACCCAGGTGTAGCTCAGCTTAATGCCGTGCTCCTCAGTCAGCTTCTCGTGAAAGTGGCGCACGTTGAAATCAAAGTACTGCTCCTGGTACAGCCGCAGCACTTCCTCTACGGTCGCCAACGGCACCCGCTTCGGCGACGGCACCCCACGCCGCCGATCGAACAGACCCTCATAACCTTCGTGCTCAAACCGAGTGTGCCAGCGCTGCATCTGCCGGCAACTGATCCCCAATATCTCAGCTGCCTGAAACCAAGTGATCCGCTTGGCCATCGCTCGTAACATTAC
>JACCVY010000162.1 GCA_013697915.1 Blastocatellia bacterium
CAGACGGGACAAAGCTTTGTCCACGGCGTCCCGTCCGCCAAGGTCCAAAAAGTCATTCGGGGTAAGGACCGCACCCCTCCCATGGCCGTAAATGCGGCTTATTAGTTTGTTATCAATGCTTTGCACGTAGTCGCGACTCCAAATTCTGTCAGAAAAACTACCTATTATTTCTGACAGAAATCAGAGCTGAACGCAAGCCTTTTTGGCAAGATTAGCCCGAAGGTTCTAGCGCGAATAGCATAATCGCGCCAATCAAGCCGACTGCATTGGCGCGAATAAGTGCCTAGTTCAGTTTTCAATCAGCAACGGACAGCAATCCACGGCCTGAGCGAAGAAAGTCTAGGAAACCGATGCCTTTATACTTGCACGTCTCACAAATGCTCAGGAGAGTTGCGTATTCGCGCATACCCTTGGGCGAGCTCGAGCCTCGGATAACGTTGCGGAGCAAGGCAAAGGATTTGATTGCGTGCTCCGCGTTGTTGTTGTTCCACGGTACTCCATCGAAATCGAGAAAGGTGAAAAGCTTGTCACGATTCTTCTCAAACCGCTTCTGATAACCGATCGCTATCTCACTCTGATAATCCGACTTCGCTGCTCGAAGAAAAAACCGCTCAACTTCTCTCTTGTGCTTTCGAAGAAAACGGGTCTTCAATCCGAACCGATCAATGGTCTCAACAATTGGTCGCATGACTGAAGAGAAATGAACACGGAACGGCGCAGTTTCTCGTTCCAGACTGCCATGAGCGCATCTGCTTCTCGAATGTATGGCTTGAGATCGTCGAACTCAGCAACAAAATATCGACCATCTTGACTACTGATTTTTGTGAGTTCACCGGATCGGATACGCTTGCGAAATCCTCCTTCCCCAATCGGTGAAGCCGCGGATCTGATACCCGGCACGTAAACGGAAAATCGTGCGTCACGTTTTTGAGAAGCATCCAATAGGGCATTGGCGAATGAAGCATAGTCTTGAAAACGTTTGTTTCGGTCTTTCTCTAGACATTTCGCAATAACGTTTTCAGCTCCAAAATTTGAGCGATGCAAGATCCCCCTAATGCGGGGCACCTTCTCATTCAAATGTTTGTAAGCAATTTCCTCTGCCGTTGCGCCAATGAAGGGGGGACACCCCATTTCCCACTCGTACAAAACACAGCCAAGACTGTAAATGTCGGAACGGTGATCAATGCTCTTGAGACCCATGATCTGTTCCGGTGATGCATATAAGATGGTTCCGAGAAACTCACCTGCTTCCGTCAACTCTGGACGCAATGTTGATCTGTCTTTGACGGCCGATGAATTTATTTCTGACGAGTCTTTAGCAATCGGGCGAGCAATTCCCCAATCTGTGATGAACGCAAGCCCCTCGCCATTCAGAAGGATATTTTCTGGCTTGATGTCTCGATGAATTATGTGATGATGAGTGTTTGCCCACTCAAGACTGCGCACGATACGTATGGTGTTTTCATAAAATGAGTCAATGTCGCTCTCGGTCATCAGCGCACGAAGGTTTCCTCCGCTTAACCACTCGGCACATACATAAGGCAGCTCGTTTATTTTAACTACGCAATGTGCCTCAACAACTCCATCGCAAGCCGAAAGCGTCAGCCACGTCTTAATCTCTTCAACAAACATTGTCCAGATTCGACTCTCCTCAACCAATGCTGTGCGAATCGTTTTCAGAGCATAGTCATTGCCTGACGCTTCATTCCGTATTTTTAAGCAAATGCCCATTCCGCCAGGAATTACTTCGACAATACGGAATCTGTTCGACTCGCTCTCGCAAATCTCGCCAAGTTCCCTAATCTCAATTACCTGATTGCGCGTCAGTGACATCGTGGGTCGATTCTCATCAAGTATGCTTGCAAGTTGGTAACACTGAATCTATATGTTCCGTAACTCTAGCCAACGCAAAGTCAGCGGTTAGTTCGTCTTCTAGTCTCAACCTTTTTCCAAAACTTGGTTCTGTGGCAATTGTAATTGCTTTTGCTCTCAGTAGTAAGCAGTGAAAATCTTCTTCGGTGGACTACGCAATCGTCGGCAAAGTCACGGTGTAGGCGGCGCGAGTGCTAAAGAACTCGCGCCGGTTTCTGGGTTGGTTCGCTTAATACTCGGACGGCAGGAGAATCGTCGTCGCGCTTCGATCCGCCTCGGTGATAATTCAAAGCCGTTGGCCCTTTCTGGTGCGGTAGTTGCTCAATAGTCGGAAACCTTCGCTTAGCGCGAATTCGTTCTCGCGAAGGTCGTCATCCGAGAGCTCTCCGAAATCACACGACATATGCCGTAGAAATTCAATCGCAGTCGGTCCGGCGATCTGGAGAGCTTCTTCCGCTCCGGGCGTGATGAAAGTCTGACCAAGCGCAAAGCGCGTGATCGTGTTTGGTTGGCTTGTGCTAGAGTCCCGTTGCATCAATCTTTCTCCTGTCATGGTTGAAGAGTTGGTGTGGTGGGTCAGGCAGGTTAGCGCGCTTACCTGACCCTTTTCGTTCCTAATTCAGTTCGCGTATTCGGCTGATCGTTCGCTGGTCGATCGTCCTGCACGAAGGATTTGATCGGCGGCGCGGAAAATCTTTTGCGCGCTCTTTTCTGGAATTGCGCTCGCATCAAAGCCGACGCCTTGATAGAGCCAGTTCTGCAAGTAGCCGCGACAGTAGTCTGCCCCTTCCAACTCCAACGACTCACAACACAAAAGTGCGACCGCTTCGGCTTCGACTTCGCGAAGGTTTCGCGGGGTCTTCTCGGTGTCGGCAAAGTCCGCTTCTGTCGTATGACCGATCACAACGTGGGCCAACTCGTGAAATAGCGTCTTGTGCGGGAGCTGCGCCACGGGATTGATCGCGATCTGCCGCTTCCGGGCGAAGCCTTGGCAATTTCCGTCTGTGCTATCGAATGGAATCAAATCGATTGCGAGAGCCGCCAATGCTCGCTTCGCGTCCCAATCGGGTGTCACTTGCGGCTGTAGGTCTTCGCCTTCCGTCTGTGTAAGAACAAACCATCGAGCCTTATAGACAAAGCTGGTAAATGTACCTTTGCAGTCTGCTCCCTCGTCGGTTGTCTCATCGCGTCGCTTGCAGGTTATCGGCATGCAAAGCATTAACGCCCGCTCGCCGCGTTTCACGTGTCGGCCAAGCTCTTGCCATTTTGGAAAGGTGTTGATTGGTCCAGGCTGCAACCCGCGCATCTGGCATTGCACGAGTGCGAGCAATTGATTGCCCAGTGAATAGGAATGAAAATTCGAGTAGGCTTTCATGATCAGGCCGGGCTTGTTCACTGCTTCAACGAGTAGCGCTGACCATTTTGGAATATCTGCTGATTGTCTTGTGTGTCTCTCCATCGTCGTGTCTCCTTCTTTTGGTCTTGTGCTTTGAAAGGGGAGCTTCCCCCTCGTAGCGATTGAAGGAACACGACTGAGCGCCCACTCCGCACACCGCAGGGCGAAACGTAGAGGAGCACTCAAAGCGAAGCGTAGAGTTGTGCGGATGGGCTGTCGTGAAGAATCGCAGCGAAGAGGGGGAAACTAAGTGAATCTGCTCCTCGGCTGGAATGAAAACAGAGTGGAATGAAGGCGAGCTGCCTTATTGAAGCTTTGGGGTCTTTCATTTGATCCTTCAGCTTGCATTCCTGCATTACGCTTGACGTAACGCGTAAGGACAACCTATGATTGATGTGTGATCCTGAGCTACCGGGACGAGCGCACGAGAGATTTTGCGAGGGGAAAGCGAGTCAAGGCGTTCTTCGGTATTGAACGTGTCGGGCGCTTGAAACTCGATCGTCTTGAAGCTGCGACTTCAATACAGGATCTTGCTGCGTTGCCCGGTAATCGGTTTGAAGCGCTGAAAGGGAAACGTAAAGGGCAGTACAGTATAAGGATCAACGACCAATGGCGGGTGTGTTTTGAATGGCCCGAAAAATCGCCAGGGCCAACTAAGGTAGAGATCGTTGATTATCACTAAGCAGGAGACCTCTTATGCCGATAACAGCTATACATCCAGGCGAGCACTTGGCTGAGGAGCTTGAAGCGCTTGGGATGAGCGCGGCTGAACTGGCCCGCAAGCTGGAAGTGCCGACCAACCGTATTACCGGAATCCTCAACGGCCAGCGCGCCATCACCGGTGACACAGCGTTACGTCTGGGGCATTTCTTTGGGACCAGCGCGCAGTTTTGGCTGAATCTGCAGAGTTTATATGAACTGCGCTTGGCCGAACAGAGGGTGGGAAAATCAATCAGGATACTTCCCACGCTAAAAAAGCAGGCGCCGGCTCACCCATGATCCTCATCATTCCTCATACTCGTTGGGCGGGGAACGACTGATGGGCGAGTTACCTATTCGAAAACCGGAAAGCCATGACCTGACTTCTCTTTGATGCGTCCAGCTTTCCGCCAAGCCACAGTCCGAGGCAATTGATGATGACATTCCGTTCTAGGATTTACCCGCAAAACGTTCGGCTCGAAGGCGGAAACTCAGATGACAGACAAAATTAAACCCAGCCCCACTAGGAGGCTGGGGCCAGCAGTTTGGGCTTGCACCCAACCTAACTGGGATGATCTGCCACCAATGTTACGGTCGTAACCGTCTTTCAGATTAGTTTCTTCTTGAACAACTTTGATAATCAGCGCGTTCATACGGTTGACGTTGCGCTGCAAAGTTCCCAGCAATGTATCTGCCCGCTTATCCTTCGCTTCGTCGGGGAGATTACTACAGATTAACTCAATCCTTTCTTTGTCTCCGCGATAACGAGATCAACAACATCCTCGAAGTGGCCTCTCCGTGCATATGCTTCGCGTTGCCGCGCGGCGCCTGTCCCTCGGCCGATGGTTTCGCCGACAAGCCCAGAGATTTCATCCCACTCATCGTGTTCTTCGAGTGATGGCC
>JACCVY010000192.1 GCA_013697915.1 Blastocatellia bacterium
TCGTGGTCATCAATCTCTAGCGCCACAGCGGGCCGTGGGGCCGCCATTGCCTTGGGCCGGGCGTAACTCGCCTCCAGCGCGTCCAGCGCCTCCTGGACCGTCACCACCTCCGTGGATGAGCTTTCTAGCGCGTCACCCGTCACCGTGAAGAAGCGCCCGCGGTCATAGACCTCGATAGCCGCCTGCTTTCCGCCGTGCGACGGCGCATTGCGGAGATTGATCTTGTGCCACGCGGCTGCCGAGAGGCTGCCCCGGCCGAACAGCTTGACCCCCGACCCTGAGGGCGAGACCTCTGTATAGGTATCAAACGATTCGATCAGGACGCGGGCCCACTCTTCAATCTGCCCGCTCTCAAGATCGCGACAGCCGTCCAGGTCGATCCCGACAAACGGATCAGCTTCTGTGAATACGAACCCGATCCCATCCCAACTCTCCGAGCGCTGGATCGCTGTCTCGAATGCGCACCACGTTTCAGGATTACTCGTGGAAGCCAGATTTCCCGTCCGCGCGTTGATCGGCTCCTTGGTCGTCTTCCCCTCTCGAATCACAGACCGCCAACACACCCATTGCTTTGCGTTACGTAGAACAGCAGGGATCTGAGCCGTGTTCGGAAGGGTCAAAATAGTGTCATCCAAAGACCGGTGCGAATAGTGACGATTATGGTATAATCAAGCTGTTACGGGTTCGGTCGCTCGTCTAGTAATTCAGCAGCCCGCGCGGGCATCCCCATGTTTCGCGCGGGCTGCTGTTTGTGTCTCTACGGCAGGCGCAGGGTCAACAGCGCCTGACACTCCCAACCGCTGAAGCGGCGGGGTTCTCGGTTCTACGAGGTGGCCGTTGCCAACCTCTCCCCGATGGCGGTGCCCCCGCCTTTCTGGAGAATGTTCAGGGCGGCGTTATGGTCCCGATGCAGAGAGCAAGCACAATACGGACAGGAGTGCCAGCGTTGCGACAACTTTTTCGGAACCCGCTCACCACAATGCGAGCAGACCTGCGACGTGTAGGCGGGGTTGACTTCCACCACCGTTTTCCCGGCGCTTGCAGCCTTGGAGCGGAGGATGTTCAGGAAGAGACCCCAACCGGCGTCGGAAATGGACTTGGCGAGGGGATGGTTCTTCAGCATCCCCCGGATGTTCAGCTTCTCAACGTGCAGCACGTCGAACCGTTCGACCAGTTCTCTGGCTACCTTGTGGGCATGATCCAACCGAGCCCGCTTGACCTTCAGATGGGCCTTTGCCAGCAGAACCTTTGCCTTGCGGCGGCGGTTGCTGCCTTTCTTCCGGCGGGAAACGCGGCGCTGCGCCTTCTTCAACACCTGCTCGGCGCGGCGGTAGTGTTTGGGGTTGGCAACCTGCTCCCCGGTCGAGAGGGTGGCGAAGGTCTCAATTCCCAGGTCGATGCCGACCGTCTCTCCCGTCGGCTCAAGCGCGACCGGCTCGACCTCGCAGACGATGGTCGCATACCAGCCGTCCGCGCGGCGAATGATGGAACAGGTTTTGGGCTGACCCTCAAGAGGACGGTCGGTGCAGACGCGAAGGCTGCCAATCTTGGAGAGCACCAGCCGTCCGTCTGCGAACTTCGCGCCGTTATCCCACTGGGGGAAGGTGAAACTGTCATACCAGCCCCGGCCACGGAAGCGCGGATAGCCTGGCTTCTCGCCCGTCTTGCAGCGGCGAAAGAAGGCTTGATAAGCGCGGTCCACCCGGTGGAGCACATCCTGGAGAACCTGCGAGTGGACGCGAGGCAGATAGGCGTTTTCCTGCTTCAGCAGCGGCAGGGAGGCCGACTGCGCCGCGAAGCAGACGGATTGCTGCTCCTGCTCCCACGCCTCCTTCCGCTCGGCCAGCGCGTGGTTGTAGAGGTGGCGGCAGGTCTCCAGCATCTCGGAGAGCTTGGCTTCCTGCGCTCGATTGAGGCGCAGTTTGTAGATGAAAGCCTTCTTCATCAGTCGCGTTTCGATTGGGCGTCAATATACCGGCGAATGGTCTCCTGCGAGACGTTCCCGGCGGTGGAGGCATAATAGGCTGTGGTCCACATACTCGGCAGTCGCAGCAAGTGCGGAAACTCCTGGCGCAGGGTGCGCGACGTGTATCCCTTCAGCCGAAACACAATCTGGCTGACCGCTAATGACGGCGGCGCTGAAACAAAAAGGTGCAGGTGGTCCGGTTGAATGGCAAGATGCTCCACCACGACATTAAGTTCGGCTGCCTTCTCGCGCAGCAGTTCCTCAAGGCGAGTGGCTACCTGCCCGATCAGCACGCGGCGACGACGACGCGGTATCCAAATGAGGTGGTATTTAATCAGCACCACCGAACCCTTGTTGTGTCTGTGCTCCGCTCCCATAGACACATTATAGCGGAAACGCTTGCTATTGTCTAGTGGGCCAATTCATCCCCATCCCTGAAGGGAGGGGCTTTCTTGGCTGAGGAGCGAGAGAGGCTTTTTCGGTAACGCGCCGCCCCCCGCTGGAAACGGCCTCGCAGCCATTGGAAGCGCCAGAGCCGCATCTGACGCAGGCTCACCACGCGTAGCCGCAGGACGGCTGCCGCCCGGTGCTGCCGACAGCGCTCTCCGAGACGCCTCAATCCTGGCCCTTCACTCTTCTGGCTCCCCCACCAACAAACCCCGCAAGCCTATAGCGGCATCTCGCAGCAAGGCAAGCTGCCTTCCTACCGCTTCCTGCCGCCACTCGTCCTGGCAGCCGCCTCCCACGGCCAGCAGCGCAAACAGGGTGCTGATGCGCTCCTGGATCTGGACGGTTGTTATGGTCATCGCCCGCAGGCTCAGTCGCTTCAATGGGCTGCTGTTCTCCTCAACCCTGTTCCCGGAAATCGAGCGCATCGCCAGGTAACAGCGCACCATCTAACACTTGCTCTATCTTTTGGATACAAGCCGGTTTTCCCAGGTCCACGCAATCGTCCCAGGCAAACTCACCGGCCTGTTCCGCCGCTTTCGCCTGATCTCCAGCCGCAAATCTATCCACCGCGCTTACCACGACCCGAATATAAGCGGGTAAGCGCAGTGTCACTAGGAAGTCAGGCATCAAAAAACCTCACTCACTTGAAAGCCAAGCGGCGACTGCACTCCTGGAGCTTCGCGCAACTGAGAGGCTTCCTGGAATATAAAGCCGAGGCGAAGGGCTGCTGCGTCGTTGGCGTCGATCCGAGCCACACCTGTCCCGGCCGCTGGATCGCTTCATGAAAGGTCATCCCTCTTCTCCTGGTTCCGGCTGCGCCGGTGTTGGACAATACAACTCCCCCCACTCGCCCTCCAGCCAACTCCCTCCCTGTCGCTCGTGCTCGCTTCGCAGCCCCGTCCCGTTGCAGCACGCTAGCGGCCACGGTCCCACGTCGAAGGCGTCCCGCCGCACGTAGCGCATGCCTGAGCCGGGATGCGCTGCCAGCCATCCCTTGCCCCGGCATACCGGGCAAACGCGCGCGAGCCACAGATAGCGGAGAACGGCGTTGACGTGGGCACAGCGATGGCGGAAGTGGTGACTAGCGCATTCGCAAGCTGGTGGGGAGAGCGTGACGCGGTAAACGGTCTGGGTTCCTTTGACCCACCACACGAACGGCAGCGTGTCGTGCGGCACTACCGCGAGCCGGGGAGCGTCAGGCAGGTCGGTGGGGGATAGCAGCGAGGTCATCCCGTTTCTTCCTGGGGTGGGACCTGCTCATCGCGCAGCCGAGCGAACAGCCGCCGGTAGAACTCGCGGACGGCAGGTGGCAGAGCGAGCCGTGCTGCCTCGGCGTCTGCCTGCTGAGGAAGGAATTGCTTGCTGGCTTGGCTAATAGGAGAATGACGTAGCTTGGGCATGGATACATCTCAGGGCAGGAGAGGCTAGCTAGCTGCGACTTCGCCGACATACGGGCGGCGCTTGCGACCGGGCTTGCGAGGGGGGATGCGATATTTTCGCGCCCAGGCGTTGATCGATTGCCAGCTCACCCCCAGCTCTTCGCCAATCGTCTCCAGGGAGTGACCCTGCTCGAAACGGTCACGCAGAAGGATGTCGATAGGCTGGTTGAACCGCAGTTCGATTAACTGTTGGGTCGGTGTCTTCTTCATCGATCTGCCTTCCGTATATCAACTAGGAACTATTATATCGTAACATATTTGATCGCCGGAGGCAAGACAAATTTGGTAGTATTTTTGTGGGACGAACCCCAACCGGGAGTGCCGATGAACCATCAGCCGGACCTATCGACATTAGGAGGCCGCATGCGCCGGGCCGCAGATCGCGTCGGCTTGTCGGCGAAGGCGATTGGGCTGCGCCTGGACTACAGCGCTCAGCAGGTCTACAACTGGTGGGCCAACAAGAGTGCTCCCGCGCCCGAGGTGCTACTGGCGTACGGAAAGCTAGTCGGGGTGAAGTTGGAGAATCTGATTCCGAGCCGCGAGGTTGGACCAGGTAGCTATGAGACACCCGCTGACGCGCTGAAGGAATGGCTCCGCCGCGTGGCGGCGGGCGACGATCCGGCGGCGGCGTTGCGGCAGGTAGCGGAGGAGATCGCGCCGGAAGAAGCGTTGGCCGAGGAGGTCATTGCCGCGCTGGAAGGAGCCGGGGAGAAGTTGCGCGCTACCCTTCTGGGCGATCAGGGAGCGGAGTTTCAGTCCCTGACCGAACCTCAGCGGCTGGCAATCCTGCGCATCGCCGATCTACTGGCGGAGCGGAATGACGCCGACGCTGGTTAAGCTGCCACAGGCGGGTGAGTTCATTGAAGGCAAGGAGGATCAACTCCTCGCTGGTCGGGTCGCGCATGTCGCCTCACAATCATCAAACAGGTGTTTGTGACACTATACCCCCTTTTCGAAGTTGTTGGCAAGCGATCCTGGTTATTCATCGAGGATCACGCTCTCACAGAGCCATTGATCACCCCCTGATTTGCGAACGATGCAGATATACTTCGTGCGGATCAAAGCGCCAAAGCTGTTCTGACTATCCACGTGGGAGGCGATCATGAACTTTCCGTACGCCAGCCGGGTCGTCAGCACCTCATCCCCGCAGGAATTAGGGAACTGCGCGGTGGCAGGAGCCTTCAATCGGCGGGTGACAAACTCTTGTGACATGATCGGGGCCAGCCGTTTGTACTCCTCCTCACGCTTCGCTTCCTCTTTCCAGACCGCTTGTTTGGCCTTCGCCCTTGCGCGTGCCTGCTCTTGAACCCTGCTAGCCGCTTCAGCCTTCGCTTCGAGGCGAATTTCGTGGGGCGTTTTGACTCGCTGTGGCGTTACACTTGCCAGGACTACGGTTGTTACGAACAGCGGCACCACCCCAAGGAGCAGCACGGCCGGCACAAAACCTCGCGTGGCTGTTCGCCAGTACCACTTCGCAGCCCCACCGAAGTCCGCGATGACTGCCTTCATTCCATTGATCGGCTCGGGCTGTATGGGGTCACTCAGGTCGAATTCGTTGTTTAGCATCGTTCTCTTTCTTCTCTCGTTTGGTCTCTAACCTTACAACCTCATTATATCGGGCTCTTAGTATGATCGGCAATCAACCTTTCGATTGATTTTCGCCGTCATCCTGACATGAGTGCCGCTAAATGACAGTAGGGAAGCCCCTGCCACCCCGCGAATCTGGAAGACGAGGAGGGCAATACCATGGCCGCAGCGTGGGTCTACACTCGGAAATCAAGGGCGTTGGGCGACCCGGACGACGATCCGTATATCCTGGCGCATCAACGAGAGGCGCTCCTGCGACTGGCAACGCAGCAGGGCTTGCAAGTGCCCCCCGATCACGTCATCGAGGAGATTGGCTCAGGGGAGCACCTGACGACCCGGCCCCGCTTCGCCGCCCTCCTGGAAACGCTGCAAAAGGAGGGCAACTCGGGCGCGGTGCTTTACGTCAGTGGCATCGAGCGGATCAGCCGGGCCGGAATGGCCCTGGCCGGGCAGATTTTTGAGGTTCTTGTCACGGCAGGCGTTTGCATTCAGACAACCACGCAGCGCTATGACCTCACGGACAACAATCAACGCTTGTTCGTCTGGTTCTCCATGGGGTTGGGACGGCATGGCCTGGACGCTTACCGGGAGGCGGTGAAGGCGCGGAAGGAACAACTCCTCCGCGACGGAGAGCCGGTCACCGGGGCCGCGCCCTACGGTTATTGCTGGAACAAGAACGCGGAGAAACTACCCGGCCAGCCGCCGCGCGGTCGGCTGGAGGTGGACCCCGGTCCCTTCGCGGTGGTTCGGGCGCTCTTCCAGGAAGCGCCCGCCATGAGTATCGTAACCCTGGCACAGCGCTATCATTTGAGCCACAGCCGCGTTCGCTACATTCTGCGCAATCCCGTTTATACGGGCTATCCCGCCCAACACTGTCGCATGCTTCGTGTGGATGGCAAGCGCTGGATGCAACTTCTCCCGCCCGATCAGTGGAAATGGCCCGAGCGCCCCGGTAACTACCCGCCCGCCGTCAGCCGCGCGCAGTTCGCCGCCGTCCAGCAGGCCATTGACAGCCGGTTCTCCCGCTACGCCCGCGGCAAGGCCATCAATGGCTGGTGCCGCGATCTGCTCTTCCTCCAGGGGGAGCGCGTTCACGCTTCGCTGACCTCGCAGCCATGGCGGCCGGGCCACGTCCCCGTCTACCGGCTCGTCGCCGCGGATGGGACCGTGAGCTTCTATCCCCGCGCCGCTATCCACAGCGCGGCCGAGGACCGCCTTCTCGCGGCGCTCAGCCAGCCCCAGTTGCTGGCCGAGGCGTTTGCCCTGGAAAGCGAAGCCCGCGCCCAGGCCGAGCAGCAGCCCGCCGACCGGCTAGACCGGCAGCGCCACCAACTGATCTCTGCCCGTCAGCAACTCGTGGGACTGAAATTGCAGTTCGCCGCCGACGATGAGGACCGCCTCGCCCTGCGCGAAGCGGAACAAAAACTAAAAAGGGAAATTGAGGCGTTGAAGAATGAAGTGGCCACCGCTGTCCAGCAGCCCCTCCGTGGTTTAGCCCCCCTGGCCGCGCTGCCGGTCTCACCTGCGGAAATTGGGGCCGCCTGGAACGATCAACCCGAGGATATGAAGCGAGCCGTCGCCAACGCCCTGCTGGCCGGCATCCACCTGGAGATTGAGCGGGCCCCCGGTCGTCGGAACGCCACGCGCCGGATCCTGCGCGTCGATTACGCTCCCTGGTACGCGCGGGTTTTGGAAGGTTGATGGGGGAAACTTCGAGAAGCTTCGCGCAACAACCTTCCAGCCGTACAAGAGAAACGCCCCCAGGGTGTGTCACCACCCAAAGGGGCGTCAATCTGACCCCGGCGCGGCCAGCGCCGGTTCTGGGACATTACCCGCTCTGTAGCAAAAGCGAGCGATTTTCCGCACCCCTATGATAACACGGATCCCATCCACCGCATCAGAACGCCCGTACACACCGCGCGGGTCCAGAGATACGCCCCCATGGGCTGCGCGCGCTGTGCGGGCGACGTAGGCGCGCTAGGAGGCAGCTTACAGTGTCGCCGCGAACTCGCGTAGCTTATCGATCCGCGCTTGTAGCTCGGCGAGGCCGGCATCCACAGCGATCAGGGTCCAATCATACTCGTGGTCGTTGAGATTGGCCTCGAAGACCAGCAGCGCATCGAGGAGGTTGTCATACTCGCTGTAGGGCTCGCCGCGTTCCCGTAACCCCTGGTCTAGATCCGCCAGCGCACTATCGAGGCGAATACGGCGATAGATGCGATAGCGGCCGGCTGCTGGCATATCTTCAATCGCTCTCATCCTAACGCCGTCCGTGCCAGCTTCAGCCAGTCCTGCCCGCCTCGGCTGACCTTGCTCCACTCGATCCATTGCAGCGCGTCCTCCTGCGCCGCTACCCAGCCGGCCCAGCACTCGTGGTTGGCGGTCGCGGTCGCCACGTCAGCGGCGTTCGTTTTGCCAGCGGCGAGGGCCTGGGCGAACTTCGCGAAGGCCATCGCGTTGTAGTCAGCCACGCTCTGGAGCGCTTCGGCTTTCAGCTTCTCCGCCCAGGCGATCTGCTTCTCGGTGCCGTTGGTCATCGGGGTTCCTACTTGCGGTTGGTCGTTCTTGCGGTTTGCGCTCTCGTCTAGTTCGCGGGAACCGTCACATATTGACCGTGGGACGCAACCCAGAACAACTTCGGCCGCGCGGTGTCCACGAACTCGAAGTCATAGTCCTCGGCCTCCAGGCAGAAGCGAGTCAACTCGCGGGTGGCCTCGGCCCTGTCATCGCTCGTGAACCAAACGTTCATCGTTCCTGCTTCGCGCACCTGGTATCGGCCTTGCGGGCTGGTCATCGTCGTTCCTCCTTGGTTGCTCGTTCAGGTTACTGGTTGCAGAACTCCAACCGGCGATCTTGAAGCACGCTCTTGATCGCGTAGCTGATGTCCGCTCGCCCCTGCGCCTGATACTTCACCAGGAGGGCTTCGAGCTTCTCGGTCGGCTGCTCCCATGCGAGGGAGCGAAGCTGGATGATCTTCGGGTCGTTGCAGGGTGAGTTGCTCATTGGGTAGCTCCTTGTTTGCTCGTCCTACTTCCAAGAAGATTATAGCGATGAACGTGCGATAAGTCAACCGGACGAGACGGCCTTTTTTGTTTTTCTGGCTCGTTGTTTCTGATATTCGCCGTGGCAGGACAGACACATGCGGCAGGCAATATCGCCCCGTTTTCGATGGGCTATGTAGCCAGCCGAAGAAGCGCAGACCTCGGGAAACTTCCCGCAATTGGTGAACGGCTCGGTGCCTTTGGGAGCGTACAGCGCTTTCCATGTCTCGAACTGCTCTCGCTTCAAACCGGGTGGCAAACTGCGCTCAAGCTGGGCCACTAGCCCAACGAGTATCGGACCACGTATCTGCCACACGTAGACCTGCAAGCGGCCCGACTGATAGGGACCGAGCACCGTTCCGCCCAAATGACGTTGTAAGGCGAGGATCACGGCTGACCGACTCGCCGCATGGAGAACTCGGATGTGATCTGCACGACCGTTGCCATAGCCAAAGTAAGCATGCTCCGCTAGATAATTCAGGCTTTCTTCTACAGAAGTCGGAGTTTCTGGTGGGTCTATCGCATAAGTCCCCAATCGACTGATGTTGTAGCAGCGATCCTCATAGAGAGCAATCCATTCACGTTCTCGCTGATGAAGATGCTCAGCAACCTTCAACCTTGCCCGCTCACGGGCTGTATAGCTCTGGGGCCAGACATGCTTATCTGCTTCCCAGATCGGCTCAACGAGGGCGAACTCAAAGGCCCCCGATCCAAGATCGGTCCAATCAGCCTGAAGATACCGATTATAGTGTTTGCCCGCGTTCAGTAAACCTCGATGGCATGCCAGTCGGCCTGATACCCACATCGAAGCACCGATATAGTGGCGATCTCGCGGCAGACAGCTTATCCGGTAGACGGCTCCTCCTTGGAACTGACTTCCGCTCTCTCCTTGCGTTGTCGTTGTCGTTGTCGCTTGGGCATCCATTCAATCGCATCCTCTGTCGCAATCAGCCAGAATCGACCCCGCTGCTCACCCCGCAAATCGCCTTCCTGCAAGGCACGAACAACAGTGCTGGTTGTTGCCTGCTTTAACTCTGCCACCTCTTGCACGGTTAGTACCGCTGCCAATGCTGGATGGCGAACCACTCTCTGGTCAGTCATGATAATATTATAGCTGTCCCGAAGAAAATAGTCAAGATACAGGCCCTTGAGTAGTTGACACTTTGCCTCTTCGCTGATATACTATATTCAGTAAGCAGGGACGACGACCGAGGAGGAACCACAATGTTTTCCGTAACCTGGATGATAACCGAAGATGCCGAACCGCTGGTCATTGGCTCACGCGAGCATATCTTCGGACTGGCGGTACTGCTTCGGGACACGTGCAAGGCCATGTATATCGACGTGCGCGATTGTTCGACGGGGCAACTCATCCGCGACTGGAACTCCTGACCTTAATCGCAATCAAAGGAACAAAACGCTTGGTTGGTTAGTCTATATAGATGTAAGTAGGAACAACGACCAGGGAGGAACGACGATGACTAGCTTCAACCTGACCGAGACCTTCAACACCAACGGCAAGAGCTACAAGACGGATAGCGAGACGCTCACTCTCCTCAACAGCCTCCACGCTGACCAGAAACACACTTGCTTGCTGGCAGTCTTCAGATTGGGAGAGAAGGTCGGGCGCATCGTCGAGACCAGCTAATCACAAACAAATAAGGGAGGGGGCCACCCCGCAAGAGTTACCCCCTCCCCAACGACCCCGCCCACCGTGGCGAACGGAGCACCACCATGAAGACACAGATTGCCAGGATCGTCAACCAGGCCGAACGTATCTACTCCATCGACAGCGCCACGGCCGACGCTAGCTACCGCGTAAACCTGAAGCTGAACACCTGCACCTGCCCCCAGCACGTCCACCGTTTGAGCAAGCTGCCCGCCAGCGACCCACAGCGGCAGGCAGGGTGCAAGCATGTTCAGGCGTGCCGCCTGCAAGAAAAATTCCTATTAGCTTCCTTGAAAGCGAAGAAGCTCTCGGACGCGCAGTTGATCGTCAGCATCCAGCACTACCAGGAGCAGGGCAAGCACGAGATCGCCGGGGCATGCAGATGCGAGCAAGAGCGCCGCAGGCAGGCCGCGCGGGCCGATGCGGAGCTGAAAGCCATCTTTGCTTGACCTTACTTCCCTGACCACTCGCCTCATGATCGCCGGCCTACTAGCCGGCCAGGAGAAATGACCATGCCCGCTGCCAAGCAGACAACTATCGCCCCCATGGAAACTATCGCCCCCGTAGGGCTTGTTCCGTTCGCTGCTCAATTGACCGAGCGCGAGCAACTGGCGCAGGAGTCCCTCCCGTGGAATTCCTGGGAGGAGCCAGCTATCCACGCGGGCGACCTGGCACTCCTGCGGATCGAAGCGACCGGCGACGATCTGAACGTCGTTGTAAACGGTGAAGCCGTAGGCCGCGTTACAGCGGGCCTGCTGGATGGGCTCGGGGTCGAATGCACGTTCCCCGATCATTTCGTCGCTAAGCTTTCCCCGCGGCTCGCAGCCCAGGTCATCAACGAGCGCATCGACCGTACCCCGCCGCGGCTCCTGTCCCTCGTCACCGAAGGAGATCGCGCGGTACGCCTCCTGGCCGGTGATCGAGAAGTGCTCTCACCGCTGGCGGTCGCCGACCGCGCGTACTCTCTCCTGCGGGACAGCTATCGCAACGTCGAAGTGGAATGCGCCGAGCGGGGCGAAGGAGAGTTCCTCCTGCGCTTGCTTACCCAGCACGAGCGGCCGATCACTCCGAAGACCGGGGACATCCTCACCATGGGCGCGCAGATCGAGCACAACTACCGCGACGGCCTGAAGGTCTGCCTCTATGTGCGCCGTCTCGTTTGCCTCAATGGGATGACTGCCGACAGCAGGACCTATTCATGGAAGGTGAAGGAAGACCGGAGCGAGTCCGGGCAGATGCGCTGGCTAGACCATTCGCTTGAAGAATTGCCCGCCACGTTCGAACGGCTGACGGAGCGAGCGAAGCTGATGGCGGAAACGCCCGTCACCGGACACCCACGGACGCTGCTCCAGCAGGCCGCGCGTAGTATGGGCCTATCGCGTCGGCTACTCCCCGAACTGTTCGCGGCCTATGATGCCGAACCGGAGCCGACTCAATGGGGCATCAACAACGCGGTGACCCGGCTCGCCACTCACAGCCCGGCCGCACGGAACCAGCGACAAGCCATCTGGTCAAGCGCGGGCGATTGGGTAGACCAGTTCGATATCTGCACCGCCACGCTGCCGAGAAGCATCGCTCGGTCGGTCGGCGCGAACATCATTGAGTAACGAACACGGAGGGGCTTCGGCCCCTCCCATCATTCTTCGAAGCGCTCATAATCCACTCATGAGCGCTTCCCCCACTCCCACGGAGAATCAACGATGAAAATTACACTCTGGATTGTCGCCGAGCATCCCTACGGCAAGCATCCGTTTTTGATGGCGACAGCTACCTATTGCTTCGACACGCTGGACGACGCGCAGGCGTTTCTCGATTTCCAGTCGCGCGATCCCGAGCGCAAGCTCTGCTATCACTTCCCGCTGCCTGCGCCGGAGGCTGACTACGGCTGGTATTCCCATGAACAGGGGACAGCCTGATACCGGAGGGCTGCGGCCCTCCCCTTTCCCTTGGGGAGAATCACGATGATCGATCCTAAGCACATCATCAACTTACGCGGGCGCGATTATCCGCTCTACGCTGGTATCTTGGCAGCCGCTACTGAAGCCGGGCTCCTTTCGTTGACGACGCGCGTCATCGGGAGTTTCCTTTCCACTATCGGGTATATTGGTGCGAACGAGGAGAAAGCCGATGAGAGGAGTCCGCTACACGATCTCGCAGGATGGCGAGCAGCGAGCCACACTCGTGGTGCGTGTCCGTCTGACCGAGGCAGAAATCGAACTGCTGCTCAAGGGGTATGAACTGACCTATGGGAAGGCCACGACGATCCGTGAGGCGCTCAAAGAGGCCGCGGAATTAGGCATCTATCGCCGCATCGAGGACGGCCAAGGAGCCGATCAGCAGGCCGAGGCCGAGGCCACGTATCAGCGGGAGATCAAACTGTGATGAGCACGCCCTGTAAATCAGGCAAGCATCACTGGACGGATCCCGAGGCTGCCGCCAAATGCTGCAACGGCTGGCGGCGCGTGCTGCTGGTGGGCGCTGAGGCTCTAGCGAAGGCGGATCGCCCCCGCGTGCAGGACGGCACCTGGATTGGCTTTTGCTGGGAGAGGAGCATCGACCGAGAATCAGCCCCGTCGCAGCCAGTCCAGCGCCATCCAGAGCAGGCAGACGACCACGGTGGCGAGCAAGATCAGCCCAACCGGGATGAGCATTCCTCTGCCTCAACCGGCTGATCGCCCGCGGTTCAAAGCAGTCATTCCGGCCAGCGATGCGCCGCCGCGGCGTTCAGGCGAGGCCCGCCGCCGTCTCCCGAAACACAGGTCTGCTCGAAAACCGGGATCTCGCGCGGAGCCGTGGGAGCCTGCTTCTGTCGCGCTTCGAGCTTTTCGAGGCGTGTCTCTAGCGCTGCCTCAGCAGGCTGATCGGCGGCCAGCAGTTCCCGCAGGAGCGCGGCACGGCCCTCGGCCCGGTGAATCTCGGTGGTAAGCTGCTCCTGCTGGCTCACCAATTGCTGCAACACGGCCCGCATCTCTTCCAGTCGCGTGTAGGTAGCAAGTAGTTCCGTCTGTGACAGATCGCTCATCATACGCTTGACATTATACTCCAACTGGCCCCGTTGCTATAAACTGAGACTGATTTCCATTGGGTTGCCAGGACATAGGTGGTCGCCGCGTCAATCGTCTCGGAGGAGGTCGTCGTTACCGTGACCGCATTCGCGCTAGAGTCCACCTTTTTGATGGTGTAGATACGCCCCACGCGCCCGGCCGCATTGGGAAGCTGCATGTTGAAAGCGCCGGCCGTGGCATCGCAGTTGTGGAGGGCTGCCGTGGCTCCCAAAGTAAACGTGGTAGTCTTCGCCAGGTAGCCGGCCTGGAACAGCGCGGCGCTAACCAGGTCGGCGAGCACGAGCCGTCCGTCTTTCGTCAACTGTGCCTTGTTCACTCCCGCGCCCAACTGGCAGTTGATAAAGTCGCCGGTGAACCCGGTAGCCGCATTCATGGCGATCAAGGTGCCGGTCGCGGAACCGGCATAGTTCGTGCCACCACCACCAGCGAAGCCCGCTGAACCAACGTTGATCACGCCATAGTTGGCCGTGGCATCGGGCACCTTGGTAAAATCGTTGCGATTGGTGAAGGTGTTGGCGAGCGCAAGTGCGGCAACGGCCGCATCAATGATATTCAGCGCGTCGTTCACTGCCAGAACTTTCTTCGATTGCGCCTCTGACAAAAGCGTCATCGCCAAGCGTGCGGTCGCCATCTAAATTGCTCCTATCAACGGATAACCTCTTCTGCCATCGTCGCCCAGCGCTACCGCAACGAAGGTCACGGGACCGGCAGGAGGAAGCGAATCCGTAGTTGCTGTCGCTGCCAGGTAAGATGCTGTCTCGGCCGTCACGCTGATCGTGCGCGTCGGCTTGCGGATCGTGCCGCCCGATGTCCACGGATTGAACCGCGTCGTGGACACGTCGAGCGTCACGTTGTTGCCCGCTACCGCCGTCACCGTGGCGATCTGCCCATTCAAGGCCAACATTCCGAGAATGCCGGTCGTATATGCCAAATCCCCAACCGCGAGCCCGTGACCCGCCGCGGTGACCACGGCCTGTTCCGCCTGGGTGATCGCGGTGATCGCCGTCCCGGCCGAGGACAAGGGGAAGACCTGGTACCGCTCCAGAATCGTGTCGAGGGGGAGAGAAGCGCCATCCATCCAGTCATCATCTCCGTGTTTGCGCGCCCGCCGCCGCCAGGTCAAGGTCAGGTTGTTCGAGCCGTCCCGCGTCCCCGCAAGATTGCAGCCCGCATATTCTAAAGTTTCCCTGCCGTAGACGCGGACGGTGGTCGCCGTGGTCACGTCAGTATGGGTCTGCCCGTCACCGACTGCCTTCAAAAGAATGAGTCCCGTGGTAAAATCCGAGGGCAGCGCGAAGCGATGGATGCCTCCATTATCGAGTACGGCTCGCTCGCCGATGGCGTGCATCTCCCAGAAAGCGTCTGTCCCTCTCTGTCCACGCAAGAGGTGCGAAAGCCGGTACTGGTTACTGCCCAGGCTGACGACCGTCCCATATTGGATATATTCGTCGCCAATGAGTGCCCCGTTGGCTCCTGCCAGCACATCGCTATCGGACATGCTTTGCGGTGGCGTGTCCGTCCCCGCGGTGAGGCTGATATCCACGCTGCTGGTGTTGTCCCAGACGCCGGTCCCCGTGCCCGCTGGCAGCACCGTGGTAGCGATCCCGAAGCTGGCCGGATCAACGTCCACATCGAGCGCCTGATAACTCGCGCCCCCATCACGGGACAGATAGAGGGTTCCGCCATCCCAGCGATCCGCCATCAGAACAGCCCCCGCTTCGGTACGCTTAGCACACTGCCGCCCGCCTGCAGCAAGTGCAGCCCGCTCGTGTGGGCATCGGTCCAGGTCACGGTGCCGGATGCCTGGTCCAGTTGATGGAAGCTGGTCATCCCGGTCAGGATCGCGTTCCCGGCCAGATCGGCATAAGTGCGGCCCAGGCCACTGTTATACATGTCTATGTCTCCCCCGGTCAGCAGCCGCCCCATCACGCAGACGCTATCCAGCCGCCCGATCAACGCCGTGCTGCCCGCCGCTCCCCAGCCTAAGCGAAACAGTTGGTTCGAAGGGTTCATGGCGCCCACCGGGCTCGTAGTGCCCGAGAACAGCACCGTGGTAGTGTTTTGGACCACGGCGGAGAGAATGGGCGAAGCCCCGTTGAATGCGTAGCTGAAGCGAGCGTGATACCAGATCCCGGTTGCCGGGGTGATCGTCCCTAGTTCCCGATAGACCGCGCCCGTGGAATAGCCAAACGTCAGCAGCCCCGTCCCGCCGTCCCGGCGCAGATACCAGCCATCGAGCGCCGCTGAGCCGCCCTCCGTGCCCGCCAGGGTATACGTCACGCCCCCGGTCAGCGTGTCGAACTCGAACCACAGGTCGATACTCATGTCGCCGCCGCCCGGCACCGTGTACTGACCGCTCGGCGTGTAGAACAGGTACGGCCCCCCGGTGAACCGCGCGGCGGCGTCGGCGGGAGTCGCCACCGTGGGCGCGCAGTTCATGCCCACGTAGAGACCGATGCTATCGGCGTCGGCATCGCGGGCCGCGTTGCCATTCCAAGCCACGAGCGCGGTATTGACGCACGGCTGCGAGGGATCGGTATTCGCCTCCGAGGTGCCGCCTAACACTTCCTGCGTCAGGATCGTGGGCTCGTCCAGCACCGCCGTGCAGGTTAAGGGACCGGGAAGCGCCAGGTCCACGCGCGTGAGCCGTACGCGTGCTGTACCGCCCGTGATGGGCAACGTGACCGGATCGCCGGGCAGTAGATACAGATACTTGGGTGGTAAGCTGAACTCAAACGTCTGCCGTTCGATCCAGGCGTGATACAGCAGCCGTTCCGCCAGCAGCCGGGCCTCCGCGTTCGTGTACACGAGGTTCGTGGCGAACGATAGCTCTCCTTGCAGGTGCGCTTTGGTGTAACGTTTGGCATCCTGGTTGCCGGCCAGGTATTGCGTGTCTTCGCAGGTGAACAGTACCTCCACGCGCCGGGGCAGTTCCAGTTCGCTGCCGCGCTTCTCCTGTCGGACGGGTTTCGGTTCCGGTAGGCCGCTCTCCACCATCTCGGCCCCCAGGTCGTCGGCCTCAATGGTGGCGACAATACTACCTCCGCGCTTCACCGCCTTGAGCTTGCCGTCCGCTTCCACCAGATCGATAAAGAAGTCCCGCAGCGCCGCGTCAATCGCCTGTCGCGCTTCGACCCGGTCGCCGATCAACAGCCCGCGCACGGTGTCCGTGGCCTGCGAGAGGTCGTACTGATCGCCGGTGAGGCCCACTTGCTGAAACACGTCGGCCAGCACATTTTTGAGTTGCGTGGTCAACCCGGTGGCGTCGAAGTGGGCGGCGACCTGCACGGCGCTTAATGTCTTGTCGTAATAAGCCACCTCATCGAGGCGGTAGTTATCACAGATCAACAGGCTGATCGTGGTATCGTCGGTGCGCGGGGCGGCCGCGGTCAGGGGCGGGACCTGCGTCTCCTGCAACACCTTGTCAATATACAGGCTGCTGACCCCAGCCGCCGTATCGACAGCGATGACCAGATGGTGAAAGAGGCTGTCTCGCGCCACCGCCCACTGATGCACGGTGACAATGTCATTGGAGACGGCATCATACATCTTGAGAATGACTATCGTCTGCGTCAGAAACAGGTTGGGCGCCAGTTCCACCTCCCAGACGGTATCGTTGTGCCCGAAGAAGCGAAAGGCAGAATTACCGTTGCCAGAAGGCGTCCCGCCCTTGTACTGGAACCACAGTTCGACCGAAAAATGATTGGAGACAAACGCGGGCAGCGGCCCGCTGAACCGATCCGCCTGGCCGCTGGTGGTAGTCGCGGCCAACGCCTGCCCGTATTTGCCGGTCACCTGCGACAGGGCGCCCCCTGTTAGCGTCAGGTCATAATCCCCGTTCGTGGTATCCGCCAGCAGCCCCGGTACCGTCTCACCCTGATAGTAAGCCACCGCGCCGTCACCCAACACCATATCCTGATAGGAGTTACCATTCTGCACCACGAAGGCGAAATTCGGCACGCGGTTGCCGTAGTCTTTGAGCGGCATGTCTTCGAACACCACGTAGCACAGGTTCCGGTAGGCCGGCGCTTCGTCACCGTGGTGTTCGCTGCGCTCCGTGGTGATCAGGCTGTCCGGGTTTTGCGTCGGGGTGCCAAGATAAATACGGATCCACGCCGGGGTTATGCCGCTGTCCACGTCGTAGAGGAGGGTATCCTCAGCCCAGATTTTCTTGATGGCGGTCACCGGGCCCCGGCAGACACCGACCGCCAGATCGACCGAGTATTCATAGGTTGTCGGTCGGGGAGTAAAGAAGCCACCGTGGGTATGCTTCGTCTCGCACAGGCCCGCCCACCAGATGATCGTCCCAGCGAGTTTCTGCTTGCCATACACCCAGACGATAGGCGCGCCAAATGTCGAGCCAGTCAGGCGCAGGTCGTCCATCCTGCCGATGGACTGCGGTTTCTGTAAGGCGCCTTCTACCACACCACCCACGATTGTGCCGACCGAGAAGCCGAGCCGCGCGCCTCCAACCCCCCCGACTGCTCCGCCAATCGCAGCCCCGACTATGCCTAACGCAAGCGTTGCGATCAGGCCACCTCTTTCAAAGCCGTGGCGTTCACAGTGGCGGCGTCCCGCGTGCTAATCGCACGATGAACACCACTAGCGCCACGACGAGCAGCACATGAATCAGTGAGCCCCCAATTCCTCCGAGGAAACCTAAGAGCCAAAGCACCAAAATTAAGATCAGGATTGTTTCGAGCATGGCGATAACCCCTTCCAGCGCCAAATGGATAGCAAACACCTACTCCAGACCTCACTCCACGGTTCTTCAATTACCCGGTCGAACTTCTGGTGCGCGTGAATGATCGTGTTCTCGCCTGTCCAATAAGCCAGGTGCGAGGGATGCCCTCGCACCGCGAACAGGAGTACGTCTCCCGGCTGGCAGAGGTCCACGCGCTCGCAGCACTCGTCCACACACGCCAGCAGATAGGAATGAAAGCCGGTCGGGCTGTAGTTCTCCGGTTCGAACGTCGTCAAGCCCAGCGCTTGCGCGGGGAGCAGGATCAGGCCGATACAATCGACCCCGGTATCTGCCCGCCTGCCACAATGAAAAAAGGGCGAGCC
>JACCVY010000227.1 GCA_013697915.1 Blastocatellia bacterium
GTTCAGCACCGGTTCCGGCGTCATGGCGAATGGTGAGTCGTTCATTCGGAAGTCCGAAGATGGTTTCGAAAGCGATCGTGTAGCTTGGCAGGCGAAGTGAGTGAACGGGAGTGCCTTTGATTTGAGCTCCGCGCGCTTCTTTCTGTTATGCCGCAGGCAAGACTTCCTTTTGACAATGTGAATGAGTCAAATATCGCTGCCGTTTTAAATTGACAAGGTGTCGCTCCGACATCAGAGTTGAGTTTGAAGAAAACGACTCAAAGATCAGGAGCGACAGTAATGAGTATAGATTGGAAAGGCGGGTCTAGCCTGGCTGAGAATATTAACTTGAGAAATTCAGGAAAATTAGAGGCAGCTGAGAGGCCAAAGAGATGTTGGAATTGCCGGGAGTGTAATTGTTACTGGGCGCACGGGAGCTACAGCAGGCACTTGGAAGAGGGGGAGGTGTCGGCGGACATTGCAGTACCGAGATGGAAATGCCGGCATTGTGGCAGTACGCAGTCGAGTCCGCCGTCGTTTGCGGTGCCCCGTTGTCGCTACACCATCAGGGTGATGGGAGCTGGGCTGGATGGGTATGCCGGGAGGTTGACGAGCTACCGGTCGGAGGTTGTGAAACTTGGAGAGACTGGGCCGTCGCCGTCGCAGTTGTTTCAGTGGGTCAAAGAAGTTTCGAGAAAAGCGAGCGCGTTGTTAGTAGAAGTGCAGGGCATGTGCCTGACAGCAGCGGAAGATGAATGCGGGTTATTGAAGGCGGAGGCGGCGAGCTGCCCAAACAGCTACAAGGCGGTTGTGCCTGGAAAAGCCGAGGAACTGGACATACTGGCGAAATTGCAGTCATTTGCTGGAGTGCTTTTTCGGGGCGGAGTAGATTTTGTGTTTTGGTGTTTGAGTCTGCGGTTGTTAAAAGATACAGGCCGGCAGATTTTTTTAGGCCAGGTGGTGCGGCTGTCAGCTCCACAGAGAGCAAAACCCAGAGATTCTGGGGTGTTCTAGACTTTTGCCGACTCTAAGAAGAGGAGGCAAAGGATGGAGTTAGATGATCGAACAAGGCGAGCGTTATTCCGACTGGAAGTGATAGCGCCGCTGGTATCAGGTCGCCTTGAGAAAGCAGAACTTTCTGAGATGCGCAAGCAAGTCTTGTCGCGGGTCTACGATACTCCAGATGGCCAGCAGTGGCAGGTGTCTGAGCGGACACTGAGAGCGTGGATCAAGAAGCATCGAGAAGGTGGTTTCAATGCCTTGTTTGATGGTGACCGCGGAACGTATGGTCGCAATCGAGCGCTGAGCGAGGCTGTGCTGCAGGCGGCGATGGCGCTCAGGAAGCAGGAAACTTCACTAAGTATTCCGCAGGTTCTGGACTTACTAAAACACAGTGAAGGAATGGAAGCTGTCGATGTTCAGGAGATTTCAAAGTCTACGTTGAACCGGCAGTTAAACCGCAGGGGGGCAAAGAAGAATCGGCCGAAGATGGAGGCTGGAACTTTTCAGCGTTGGCAGCAAAAGTTTGTCAACGATCTCTGGCAAGGTGATTGTTCAGACGGGCTCTGGTTGCCGGATCCATCCAATCCAAAGCGGTTTAAGAAAACGTATCTGATTAGTTTCGTGGATGATGCCAGTCGAGTGGTGCCACATGCGCAATTTTACTGGGATATGAAATTGCCGAGTCTACTTGATTGTTTTCGCAAGGCGCTGTTAAAGCGTGGCAAGCCTGAGCGTACTTACTGCGACAATGCCTGGATATATCACTCAACCACATTGAAGTTACTGTGCGCGGAGCTAGACATCAAGCCATCTTTTTGCACTGTTAAAAGGCCTCCAGGGAAGGGAAAGATCGAGCGTCACATTTTTACTGTGCAGGCCGGTTTCAACAATGTGGCTGAGCATGCGGGAATCAACACGCTCGATGAACTCAATAGTTTTTTCTTTGCCTGGTTGAGCGGTAAGTATCACAAGAATGTGCACTCTGAGCTGGAAGGCAAGATGAGTCCGATGGAACGGTGGCAATTAGACAAAGAGCGCATCAAGCGAGTCAGTCCGGTAGAACTTAGGCGTGGTCTGATGATGCGATGTTCGAGGACTGTAAATCGAAAGACTTCTTCTGTGCGTGTAGACAATTTGCATTATCAGGCATCACTTGCGCTTGCTGGCGAACAAGTGGAGGTGCGCTTTCATTTTAATGATGATTCTGAAGTAGAGATTTGGCAGAGAGGCAAACTGATTGAGATAGCTCGGCCTGTTGTTGTCGGCACTAATATCGACTTCAGCAAGTATCCGGGGAAAACCAAAGAAGAGCCGCGAGGCACTACGTACCCAGCCTTCAAGGCATACAGAATGGCCCTGGTAGAGCAGGAGAAGCCGGATGCCGGCACATTTGTTGCACCCAGCACGCTAATCACGCAGGGTGAATTCTTGGACCTATTCACCGAAGTGCTTGGATCTGTTCTTAGTGAGAGTCAGAGGGAATTTTTGATTGATTTCTTTTTGAGGCACGCACCATTTAACAAAGAAAAAGTGAAAGTCAGACTGGAGCAAACAGTTGAGGCTGCCGGTGCTCACATGCACATGCGAGCTTATTGCGAGCGACTTTTTGAAGCTGTCGTACAAACAAGGAGGTAAGAAATGAGCAGAAAATCACCCAACCCACCAGGTAATCTCACAGACATACGGTTTGGCAAAGACGTCGGAGAAGAGGAGCTATTCTCATATCCCAGATTTGAGGAACTCCGAACGATGCTGAGGCTGTCTGTGGTGCAGAGAGCATTTTCGCTGGTGACAGGCAAGGCAGGCATCGGCAAGACAACAGCGGTACGGTCTTTTACGAGCGAGTTGGCCGGTAGTAGGTACCAAGTAATTTACTTCGGGCAGGACCAGAACGGCACCGGCTTACTGAAGCGATTTGCGCTACTACTGGGGCTACAACCGCGTTATCTGCGACATCAGGTAGCGATGCAAATCAGTCAAGCTCTGGCCGACAATGCCAGTCAAGGTGGCAGAGAAGTAGTTGCTGTCGTTGATGAAGCACATCTACTGGATGCCGAGACCCTTGAAGATATCAGGCTTTTGTCTAATTCTAATTTCGATACTTCTTCAGCGTTGTCGATCATTCTTCTTGGCCAACAGCAGTTGCGTGCGCATTTGAAAGACCCTCGGCTGGAGGCTTTGAACCAGAGGCTCACATACAGGTTTTTCCTGGAGGGCTTTACGTCTGCAGAAACCGCCGCCTATATCAAGCATCGAGTCGAGACTGCGGGCGGCTCAGCAGATGTTTTTACTGATGATGCCATTCACAGAATATTTGATGCTTCAGAAGGAGTTCCCCGCGAAATCAACAACTTGTGCAGTTTAGCGCTGCTCAAGGCTCAAACGAACGGTGCCGAAGAAGTTGATGGCAAGCTGGTGAAGCAGCTAGTCAGTCAGCGTGATTTAAGTTAAACGGAGGAGAGACTGATGCTCAGAATTCTAGTTACGGCCCAGTGCGATGTGTGCTTCGATTTCCTTGAACAGTTACAGACCTGCAGCACTGCCAACCAGAATGAATGCGCTATTCAATCTGCCAATATCATCGAGGCGGCTGTAGATGAAGGTTGGTTCTTTAACTCAAAAACCAGACAATTCTGGTGTGCTGACTGCATGCTTTCACTAGCCGGTCACAACAATATGCCGCCAGTAGCTGACATTGTGGTGCCAACCTGCAAGTTAGCTTGAATCATTCTAAACGCTGATATCAACCGACCAGAAAGTGCGCAGCTCCGCTGCGCGCTTTCTGGTTGGAACCGTTGGTGGGGCACACCAGCGGAGCTCTCTGCTCGGAGGCTGTTCCGCATCCCACTCACCTTGCTACACCAACCAGAATATTCTCGAATATTTTCCAATCCTAAACTACGAAATTTACCGGCTCTTGCAAAACGAGGGCGGCAACGATATTTGATTCTTATGCGGCAGACTTAATTGATTCGTGACAAGTACACGGTGCCCGGTTCGCAGAACAAGCGCACCCGCGTCAAAGTGGTGGCTTCGAGTTTCCACTTCTGCGGCGGCAAAGGTAAAAGCGGTGACACCACCGCCCCCGATGCCTCTCAAAGTGTTGACGACGATAGCGAAGACTTCTCGATAACTGAGAACGATTCGCCGATGGTCGCTGAGCCGTCGCCCGCAGAAGCGCAACACGAAGA
>JACCVY010000261.1 GCA_013697915.1 Blastocatellia bacterium
CAATCCCACGGAAAGATCGCCGCGGCTGTAGCGGTGTAGCGATTGCGGCTTTGCCGCCTTCCGTGCGGAAAGGCTTTGCCTTTCCGGTAGTCCTCTGTTCATTTCGAGGCTGTGCCTCCGCTAAGAACAGAGGCGTAGCCTCAGTCGACACAGCAAGCATCCGGAAAGGTAAAGCCTTTCCGCACGGAAGGCGGCATAGCCGCAAGACGCGGAAGCGAATATAGCCCGCAAGACCCGTATGATCATTGGAATAGTTGCAGTAGATAAAAATGGCGCAATCGGCAAGGGCGGGAAGCTGCCCTGGCACTACTCTGCCGACATGAAGTTTTTCAAGCAAACAACTATCGGCAACGCCTGTGTGATGGGTTACAAGACGTGGCTAACTCTAAAAAACCCGCTACCTAACCGTCTGAATATTGTTCTGAGCCGGCAAGCGGAAATCGCGCCGCAGGACTCACTCGTCGTGATGCGCGACGTCGAATCAGTGCTCGCCATGGCGAAAGTCTTGACAACTGATCTGTTCGTGATTGGAGGGGCGAGCGTATACGAGTCGTTCCTGCCTTATATCGACAAGTGGATCGTTACTGAAGTTCCCTTGACAGTTGTAGGGGCGGATACGTTTGTCCCCGAGAATTATCTCGAAGGCTTCAAGGCTTCAGAATCGCAGACGTTAGACGACGGTCTAATGGTAACTTCGTACGATCGTACTCGATCGAAGGGTTAATCTAGCGCAACAACTTAAAAGCGTGCATCCATTCGTTGCGCAGGAATCCGGGAATGCACCACAGTATCGCCAGCGGCTCGATTGCGCGCGCCGCTTCCGCGGCGCCCATGTCCGAAGTCTCCCAGCCAAACTGATCGAGTATCTCTGTCACTGCTTTCTTTGCTGCCGCGTCGTTCCCGCAAATGAACATCGTCGGGCGTCCGCCCTCAAGTCGGGGATTGACCATCAAATCACTGCCCACTGAATTGAATGCTTTAACGAAGTGCACGTCCGCGAACTCCTGCTGCAGTTGTTCCAGCAACGATTCGTTTTGCTTAGTGAAAAAACTTAAGACGCCGTTGACTGGCGGGGCGTCCGATATCGGGTTAGTCGCGTCGATGATTGTTTTACCTGCCAGGTTTTCGGCACTCGCCAAACCCAAAGCAGCCGACGACGCCTTGCCGTTCACCGCCAGGACGATCAGTTCACCAAACTCTGCTGCCTCGGCAAAACTGCCAACTCGCGCCGCGGGATTGCGCGCGGCCCAGTCCGACAATTTCGCGGTATCTCGCGTGCCGAGCATCACTTCATGACGGTGTTTCACGAAACCGTCGCCGAGCGCCTGGCCAACCTCACCTGATCCAAGAATGCCAACTTTCATGTTTTACCTTTTTTAGATAGCCAGAAGACTTTTAGCTTTCTCTGTGCGTCCACAACGCACAGAAATTAACCCAGACCAGGACATTAGGGCAGACGCGAAACAGCCGAATTAGCTCAACGGTCCGGTTGTATTCATTTTCAGATCCAACACATCATGCCTGGTTATGATTCCGGTGATACGGCCATACTCTTCAACCAGCACTGCGGGATTGGATTGCAAGTGGTGTGTCACCTCGTTGGCGCTGGCATCGACGTCAACTGTAGGAAAGCTTTCTTCCATAACTTCGCTAACCGACGATTCCAGCAGATGCCGGTTGCGGACTACTTTTGCCAGCGCACGATTTTCTCGCAAAGAACCAACTGGCCGGCCTTCTTCAAGCACAGGGAGTTGAGTTAGTCCCAACTCATTCATCTTCGCGAGCGCATCTGAAACTTTGTCCGCAGGAGCAACCCAGACCAACGAGCGCGGCGCGTGATCCCCTTTGGTGCCGCTTATGAGACCGGCAGTCATTTTCTGCGGCTCGAGCAAACGCTTTTCTTTCAACCATTCATCCGAATGGTGTTTGCTCAGATAGTGTTCACCCGTGTCGCAAACAATAAAAACAACGACCGCGTCTTCATCCAAATCTCGAGCCACCTGGAGCGCCGCCGCGAGGTTTGTGCCGCTCGAGCCGCCGCAGAAGATTCCTTCAACGCGGCCCAACTGCCGCGACATCTCAAACGAATCGCCATCACTGATATTGATCACCTCGTCTATGTACTGGATGTGCACATTCGGCGGCACAACTTCCTGGCCAATTCCTTCAACCAGATAAGGCGTAGTTTCGATAATCTTTCCAGTCTCTTTGTAGGTCTTGAAGATTGAGCCGAATGGATCCGCGCCCACGATCTTAATATTGGGATTTTTCTCTTTCAGAAAGCGGCCGGTACCGGAAATAGTGCCGCCGGTGCCGATGCCGGCGACAAAGTGTGTAATCTTGCCTTCGGTCTGTTCCCAAATCTCGGGACCGGTGCTGCGGTAGTGAGCTTCCGGATTTGCCGGATGCGAATATTGATCGGGATAAAAAGAGTTCGGCGTTTCTTTGGCAATGCGCTGTGCAGTCGAAACGTAATGATCCGGCGTACCGGGTTTGGCAGAAACCGGCGTTATCACCACGTCCGCGCCAAGTGCCTTTAGGTAGCGCGCCTTCTCGACCGACGCTTTGTCAGTCATCACAAAAATGCATTTGTAGCCTTTGACAGCAGCGGCCAGCGCCAGTCCGATGCCGGTGTTCCCCGAAGTTGCTTCAACGATTGTCCCGCCGGGTTTCAGTTTCCCTTCGCGTTCGGCTGCCGCGATCATCGCCACCCCAATGCGATCCTTGACTGAAAAGCCCGGATTCAGGTTTTCCATTTTCGCCAACACGGTGGCCTTCAATCCACGTGTCAATCGGTTTAGCTTGACCAGTGGCGTGTGGCCAATAAGCGCAAGTACGTTGTCGTAGTAATGCATTCGGATCTCCGGCAAAGTTTGATTGGTCTATTTCTAGCAGAAACTTCACCCCCGGCGCTATTTGAGAAGCTCACCTTCGCAGATTTTTTTCGCGATCAATTCGCCGGCCACCCGATTGCCATCGACGTTCCAATGACCATTGCCTATGTTTTTGTCAAACCCATGGAGGATTATCCGGTTGCGTTCCGCAAACTGCTGCAACTCCGGGGCAAGACTGATCAACGAAATATTTTCGCGCTGGCTGAGGGAACGAATGCGATTGTCCGGATAAAACAGATCGCTGATACCCAATCGCTTTTCGAATTGTTTGCGCGCGTTGGGGTCAGGCAGCACTTGCGGACCATTGCTCAGCGTAACTACCAAGAACTTTGCGTTTCGTGCTCGAACTTCGTCACGCATTTCGCGGATCAGGCTTTCCGTCACTTGCCAGGCATCAGTCCAAACAACGCGTTGCGGTTCGCGATAAACAAGATTGTCGGTGCCCAATTCTGCCTCATTCAATGAACCGTTGGAGTTTTGATCCGGCGAAGTTGTTGGCGCGGGTTTCGATTCGTTTTGCGACCAGCGAGCGCGCCAGGACGCACTGATGGTCTTCAATGCGTGGTGGCCCTCGGTTAAAGCTTGTACTACCCGCGAGTGGTCGCGGAACCAGCGCCCAATCCGATTGAGGCGGGATTGTCGCCAAAGAAATGTTCGCGAGATCTGGAAAGAATCATCGAGCGCCAGTTGGTTGTCGCGAGAAACGAAGTAAGGTATTTCTTCAACCTTCTTCAGCGCACGTGAGTTATCGGTCACATCGTTGTTAGTCGTCACTGCCAGCATCACGACGTCCGGAGAATATTTCCAAACCTTCTCTCGCAGCGTCAGCAATTCCTGCGCGGTTCCGTATCCGGAAACGCCAAAATTAATCACCTCGATTGTTTTGCCCGAAGCCGCATTACATTCCCCGAGCTTCTCTTTCATCACGGACCAGAAGGCCTGCTCGATTGGAACCGCGAAGGCTTCGGCATAAGAGTCGCCGATTAGCGCGATACGCAAAGTGTTGGCGGGTTTTGTTAATTGGTGTTCTTGATCGCGCAAACCGTCGGAGTTAATGCGCACATACGACCGGCCTTCCTTTCGATACCACCCCTCGGCACCCGGACGCAGACCGTAACCACGAGTTTGATCCAGCTCGTAAAACTCTGGATAGGAATATTCGGTCACGCGCAAAGCAATCTCGGCGATGCCGGCGCCCAATAAGAATCCCAGAACGATCAGTAAAAGTTTTGCTAAGAATTTTCGGACGCGGCTGCCGTGGTGCTTCATCAAGGGTTCGCTGGAAGGAATGCCGGCTTCACTCTGAACATTCGAGAATGAATACGTTAAGCGAACTGTGCGTTGGGGTGCAAACTGTCTGGTCAGGCTTATCAGCTTCGGAAAAATGCCGAGGCCCGGATGTGCTCTCCCCTTCACATCCGGGCCTCAAACAAGGTCGCTAATTTTTCAACCAGCAACCGGGCTCGTTAAAACGATCTTAGTAGCGACGATAACGGTCGCGAATCTTGTAGGTGTAAACTGCCGCGCCTGCGCCACCCGTAACGGCGCCAATTATCGCGCCCTTTTTCCCGCCAATCAGGCCACCAAGAAGTCCTCCGGCAACTGCGCCCCCCGCAGTAGTGATCTTGTCCTGGTGTTTCTGCCAAACTGAGCGGTTGTCATAACCGTAGGTCCCGTCCTGGTAAACGGTTTGATCGTTCCGATAGACGCTGCGGTCGTACCGCGGATCATAACTGTTGTTGCGATCATTCCGATTATCGTAGCGAGAGTAGGTAGTGCGAGTGTTTGAACAACGGCCGGATGTCTGGGCAGCAGCAGGCAGGGCGGTCATGCTCAGAACAATTATTGAAACAAGAGTGGCAAGAAGTTTTTTCATTGGTTTGCCTCCGTCGCACACTCGTTGGCAACGACTGTGCCAACGCGAAGAGTTTACGGGCGCAACGGAAATTTCAACTTTCACGAAGGGTTTCGGGCGCTACCCCAGCGAAACGAACGGACGCAACCGGAGTGAGCAACGATTCCGTGTGTCGGGCTGGGCGTTTTGGGGTAAAGTTTGGCTGGCCATCAACCTGGTAATCAAAAATTGATGGGGATGACGCGGCCGAGGCGCAACGCTTGGGCAGCTTTCTTTTCGCTTTTATAATTCGCTTTTATAAAGGGAAACAAGCGGTGCCTCGCGGGCCGACTTGCAACTTAGACCAAAAATGAGGCATCTTAGCAGTCAGTTAATCCTTCTCTCGCGCATCGACGGTGATGCGCCCCGCGCAAAGCAAACAATCAGCGCCGGCGTTTTGGATAGTTCGAGAGCAGGCTGATTTCACTTACGAAGCCGCTCATTAGAGCATCCGATCCTGGTCCTTCGACTGCTACCGTTTCACCGAAGCCAATCCGTTTCGCCGCTTCTTTTCTTCCCTCCGAAGGGAAAGGTATATCACAGGTCCACGAAACGAGGCGAAACCTCGCGAGAACCGCGGCTTCGGCGGCGGCAATCGTGGTGATGGAGGCGGTGGCAACCGCGACTTTGGAAGTCGCGACTACCGCGCGCCACGCTGGTAAGACGTTTCTTACCGACGATGCTTTGAGAAGTATCCCACGATTAAATCAAACAATTTTTGTCAACACAATGCGCGCCAAATGAGTGCGCGCGGAAAGAACAGATGAGCTTTACTGAATTAAATCTTTTACCCGAGCTGGTGCGCGCGTGCGCCGCCCTTGGGTACACTAAACCTACACCAATACAAACCAGCGCGATTCCGATCGTGCTGAGCGGCGCCGATATGATCGGCTGTGCCGAAACCGGCACCGGAAAAACCGCCGCCTTTCTGCTTCCAATTATTCAACGATTGAATAAGACGAAGTCATTCCCCGGCATTCGCGTTTTAGTCATAGCGCCAACGCGCGAACTGGCATTGCAGACCGAAAGCGCCTATCGCGACTTTGCTCTAAAGAGCAGCCCGCGATGTGCTGCTATCATCGGCGGCGCCAGTATGCAGCGACAACGCGAGGCATTGCGCCGCGGCGCCGGCGTGCTAATCGCTACGCCTGGCAGATTGCTGGACCACATGGAACGCGAAAGGCTTGATTTGTCGCGCGTCGAAGTACTCGTCCTCGACGAAGCCGATCGCATGCTCGACATGGGCTTCTGGCCATCGATTCGACGCGTTCTCGAAAAACTACCCAGCGCGCGGCAGACATTGCTGTTTTCAGCAACGATGTCGCCATCAATTGAAAAGATTGCGCGCACCACGTTGCGCGATCCCAAACTCATTGAGATCAGCAGACGTGGCGGCGCAGCGAAAACTGTCGCTCAATTTGCCTACCCAGTTGCCGCGGAATCAAAAACGACGTTGTTGCTGGAGCTGCTCGAAAAGGAACGTGAACCATTTGAGCGCGTGCTGGTCTTTACTCGCACACGACGCGGGGCCGAACGTCTTTCCCATATTCTGAGCGCGCGGGATCACAGTGTGAATCGGATTCATGCCGACCGCACCCAGCCTCAGCGCGAAGCAGCGTTGCGCGATTTCAAGGGCGGACGAACGCGCGTAATGGTGGCCACCGACATCGCCGCTCGTGGCATCGACGTTGATGCAATTTCACATGTCATCAACTACGATGTGCCCATGGCGCCTGAAGATTACGTGCATCGCATAGGCCGCAGTGGCCGCGCCGGAAAACCCGGTCGAGCAATTACGCTGGTAACTCCGGCTGAAGAACTCTCCATGCGTGGTATCGAACGTTTGACAGGCCAGTCCATTGAGCGGGTTGTCATGCCGGCATTCGGCGGTACGCACTCGGCGGCAGTGAGGCCGAGCAAGGCCCCTTCATTTCCCGGACGCAGAGCGGCGAATTTTGGAACGCGTTCATTTCGACCGCGCCGCGCACGATAACGCCGGCGTGCTTGTCAGTACCGCCTGCGGTAGCGGGTCGGTAATCCAATTGCCGCGGAGGATTGAATTGGAAAACATTCAGGAAAGTGCATTGGTGCAGCCCGAACGCCAGGCTATCAACTGGGGGCTGGGTACTTTTCTGACTGCATTCCACCTCGCCGCCGTCGCAGCTCTCTTCATGTGGAATTGGCAGGCGATTGTTTGCGCGGTTGTGCTGTATTGGGTTGCCGGCAGCCTCGGCATCGGCATGGGTTACCACCGGCTGATAACGCACCGCGGTTATAAAGTGCCCAAGGCTCTTGAATATTTTCTGGTGCTTTGCGGCTCACTCGCTTTGCAGGGTGGTCCAATAGAATGGACCACCACCCATCGCATCCATCATGCGCACACCGATCGCACCGGCGACCCGCATACGCCGCGTGACGGCCGCTTGTGGTCGCACGTTGGCTGGATTTTGCGTGGCACCGCGCAGAATCACGAAGCCCACGTGATCGCGCGATATGCTCCCGATCTCAGTAAGGATCGATTCTATGTTTGGCTCAGTCGCTATTACCCGGTGCCCTTGATCTGTCTGGCGGTAGTGCTGCTTTTTGTTGGCGGCTGGGGCGTGATGATGTGGAGCGTATTCCTGCGCGTGACGCTGGGGTTGCAAGCCACCTGGCTAGTGAACTCAGCGACTCACTTGTGGGGCACGAAACGTTTCGATACCGGTGAAGACTCTCGCAATAGTTGGTGGGTAGCGATGCTTACGTTTGGTGAAGGCTGGCATAACAATCACCATGCCTATCCGATTTCGGCTCGTCACGGATTGAAATGGTATGAGATCGATTTCAACTGGTGGGGCATTCGCACGCTGCAATTGTTAGGACTGGCCAAGTCAGTCAAGCTCGCTTCGCTGCCAAGACTCTAACGCTACGCTTTCAAACGCGCCCAATGGCCGGAGCGATGCACGTGCGGAGGCTATTGGGCGTCGCCTGCAAGCGATTTATAGGTTAACGCGTTGAGTGGGATGGCCATGTGGGGGACGCGGCCTGTCCCCATACCCTGCACCCGCAGCCACCACCCATGTCGTCGGGTGCGCATTGCCCACCTCCAATACGGTCGACATGGCCAACCAAAGGGATCATTCACGTCGCGATATGCGCGCGCTCATGTCTTTGACCGACATCACCTGTGCCGTTGATGCCGCGAGGATCACCAGCGTGGCGTGGTGGATTTCGGCGGCTGGCATCGCGCCAAATCCTCGGTCTGGGTAGTTATAGGTTGCTGTCGCGTCCGACAGAAAGACGACCCGGTAGTTGCGAAACATCGCGTCCCGTGCCGTTGCGTGGCAGCAATTCTCTGTCGTCGTCCCCGAGATGATGACGGTATCGACTCCCCACTCGCGCAGGATAATGTCAAGGTCCGTACCAAAAAAGCCGCTGTAGCGATGCTTTTTGATGACATGCTCCCCGGGTGCCGGCGCCAACTCAGGGTAGATGTCCACCCCCGGTGTGCCATCGACTAACGCCTCACGATTGGCGATTGGCGGATGAAGGTCATCAAAGAGTCCCATATCGCACCCGTCACGGCGGTGCACATGAGCCGTATAGATGACTTTGATTTGGGCATCGCGGCAGATGTTCAGCGCCTCGGCGAGCTTGGGCACCATTTCACGTGCCGCAGGGGTTTCCATCGCAGCGCCCGAAGCCACGAAGTCGTTTTGCATATCGACCACGATCATTGCGGTCTTCTTCGCGTCAATCACCTCAATCTGCATGACTTGCCTCCGCGTATAAAGAATTCAGACGTTATTTTGTCAATGACCACTGTTGCTTCAGCCGGGACTGCGGTAAAGCATTGATTGATGAATTGCGCACCGCAGAGGTTTCAACGAAAAAGACACGGCGTCTTGCGGATGAAAGCCGCGCTATTAGCGGTCGGCTGCACTGAAAGACACTCCCTGAAGTACCTTGCACCCCATTGCACATCAAGAGAGAACTCCTCGCTGCTTTAACAACAGTGCCCCGTCAAGATACACCCTTTCTCCCGTAAGCTTTCCTTCTCTGTCAAACGGGAAGACGGCGCAAAGCGGGACTTCAACCCTCCGCCCCGTCGAAGGAATGCCTTGCCAGGTATTGGCATGCTCCGCTTAACGTGGCTTCGAGGATGACAGCGTCATCGCTGATGTGGCGTCACTTCACCTCAACATGGATATTGGCGAAGCCGCCGCGCCCTCCGAATCCGAAATCCTCAGTAGACATAGGCAGTTCTCCTTTCGATAATAGTTCCTGACTCGACTTCAAGTTGAGAAAACGCGCTCCCCGCGCTCCGGTCCAATGGTACTAAGAAAGTCGGGCGTTCAAATTAAGAATTAACCGCAGATGTCTCCGGCAGGATAATCATTCGGCCTTTTCCAATACCTGTTTAAGGAGACATCTGCATGTGCATAGTTTATGTCGGACTTGATTTACTACAAATTCAAGTTAGACAATAGCCGGTCGGGACATCCTAGAATAGCGCCAGAGTCCTGAGAAGAGCTATGAATGCCAAGCCCGCAATGATTTTGGTTAGCCACTTCCGGGCTGGCACCTGCCCGCCGGGCGGCAAAACTCTTTAACTTTTCGTAGCCCTGTAATAGAGTCTTGCGGAATTTTAGTGCGGCGCTGCTACTCTTTCGGATATGCCTTTAGCCCCCAACACCCGTCTCGGCCGTTATGAAATCCGCTCGCAGCTCGGCGCGGGCGGAATGGGTGAAGTGTATTTGGCGCATGACCCGAAGATTGGTCGCGATGTTGCCATCAAAGTCATTCCGGCTACCTTCACGGCTGACAAGGATCGCCTGCACCGCTTCGAGCAAGAGGCGCAGGCGGCAGGCCGTCTTAACCATCCGAACATCCTTTCGATCTACGACGTTGACACGCACGAGAGCACACCCTTCGTTGTCTCGGAGCTACTCGAAGGCGAGACTCTGCGCGAACGCTTGAGCGGGACGGCGCTACAGCCACGCAAGGCTACTGATTATGCCTTACAGATTGCGCACGGCCTTTCAGCCGCGCACGAGAAAGGCATCGTCCACCGCGACCTTAAGCCGGACAACGTCTTTATCACTCATGATGGTCGGCTAAAAATCCTGGACTTTGGACTGGCGAAACTGACTGAGCCGGTCAGCGACATTGTAGGGCAGACTGATGTGCTTACGCGTCGCGTTAATACAGATCCAGGTGCGGTGATGGGCACGGTCGGTTATATGTCTCCAGAACAGGTTAGGGGCCGTCCTGCAGATCATCGCTCCGACATCTTCAGCCTTGGCATTATTCTTTATGAAATGCTAACGGGACGGCGCGCTTTTCGTCGAGACTCTGCGGTCGAAACGTTGAACGCGATTCTCAAAGAAGACCCGCCGGAGCTCTCCGAGTCGAACAGCCCGATCAACCCGGCGCTTGAGCGTGTCGTGCTGCACTGTTTGGAGAAGAGTCCAGAGCAGAGGTTTCAGTCGGCCAGAGATGTGGCCTTCGCTCTGGAAGCGTTGAGCGGTCTATCGTCGAGCCGCACGACGACGACAACTCTTACTCTTCCGGCAGAGCGTCCGAAGAATCGTGAACGCCTCTGGATTACCGCCGTCGTCCTTCTTTCGCTAGCTCTCTTGACGCTGGCGTTTCTTTATCTTCGCCGCCCGCAGGTTGAAAGTTACGCCATGCGTTTCAGCGTGCCGCTGCCGGAGAAGGCCGCCGGGGCTATTTCCCTCGCGATCTCGCCTGACGGTCGCCGCGTGGCTTTCGTCGCCTCATCCGAAGGCAAAACTCAGGTCTGGGTGCGCGCGATTGATTCGCTCACCGCGCAGCCGCTCGCGGGGACCGAGGAAGCCTTGAACCTCTTCTGGTCGCCGGACAGCCGCTCGATAGGGTTTTTCGCCGGTGGGAAACTCAAAAAGGTAGAGGCCGCAGGCGGGCCGCCACAGACTCTGTGCGATGCAACTCAGGGGCGCGGCGGGACGTGGAACCGCGACGGCGTGATTGTCTTCTCGCCGGACACGCTGGCAGGTCTTTATCGCGTACCAGCCTCAGGAAGCGTCCCCGTTCAAATCACCACACCCGACGCCTCACGAGGGGAGAACTCCAACCGCTGGCCCGTCTTCCTGCCTGATGGCCGACACTTCCTCTTCTTCGCCCGGAGCGCGCAGCCGGAGAACACCGTTATTTACGCCGGCTCGCTCGATTCGAATGAGCGGAAGC
>JACCVY010000025.1 GCA_013697915.1 Blastocatellia bacterium
GGGTCGGAGAGCGCGTTGCGTTTAAGCATGCTCTCGAGCTGGTCCATCAGCTTGGGAGAGTTGAGTGGTTGATTCTCGCGCGCAATTGATAGATCGAAAACCAGTATCGCCTGGTCGGCGGCGCGGCGGTATTCGGCAACCAATGAAGCAGCGTCTTTGTTGTTGGTCCAATTGAATTCGGCGATGCGCTTCCTGGAGGCCTGGTCCATTCGCAGATGCATGGTGCCGAGATGCGGATACTGCCGCGGCGCTTGATAGTTCTCGTCGGAATCAAGGAAACGCAACGACTGCCACAGGCTCAAGATTCGGGTGGTAGCGGCAGCCGAAAGTTCCAGTGGTTCCTTGATGGGATTTTCCTCATTAAGATGCTCGAAAGTAATCCAGCCACGGCCGCGTTCGTCGTGTTCAATCACAATGTGGCGGATATAAAACTGTGGTTGCGTGAACTCGTATCCGAACTGGGTGGGCTTTGCGTCCTCTTGTTTGTGGGGCGTCGCTATTGGAGAAAGAGACGGTTGCGCAGGTCGACTATTTTGCTTGGTCCCGGACGACTGTTGCGCAATAACAAAAACCGCTGCGCTAAGAATCAAAAACGCAGCGGGGAGAATTCGTGACTTGATGATTATTCTGTTCACTACTTGAAAGATGGCATGGCCAGTTTACAGAAATGCTTGGTTGCTGGGAAATGCGAAACGGTTCGCCTGGGAAACAATTGTGCGGCTACGGCTTTGCCGCCGGATGTGCGGCGAAGCCGAACCTGACGAAGCCAATAACATTTGAGGTACCTGTTGGTTTTGGATCAGCGCGTATATTCGCAGCAGATCTTGGTTGTGGTTATTTTCGGCAGGACGTTGGCGCGAAGGGACAGGCAGGCATGTTACTCAAACCTCACCGATACCAACTTCGAAACGCCCACTTCTTCCATGGTCACGCCATAGAGAGCCTTGGCCATTTCCATCGTCCGCTTATTGTGAGTTATGACAATGAACTGGGTGCTCGCCGACATCTGCGCAACCTTGTTCGTAAACCGGCCGACGTTGGCTTCATCCAGCGGCGCATCAACTTCGTCAAGCAAACAGAAAGGCGCAGGACGGTAATGAAAGATGCCCAGGACCAGGGCCAGCGCGGCCATTGCTTTTTCGCCGCCGGACAGCAGCAGCACATTTTGCAAACGCTTGCCGGGCGGTTGGGCAATCACGTCGATGCCGGCTTCGAGCACGTCATCACCTTCAATCAAACTCATCTCGCCCTTACCACCACCGAATAGCTCCTGGAACAGCTCGCTAAAGTTTTTGTTAATCTGCTCAAACGCATGACGGAATCGCTCGCGCGACCGGCGCTTGATTTCGCGCAAGGCTTCTTCGGTGGAAGCGACGCTGTCGATGATGTCCTGCCGCTGCGTCGTAAGGAACAACAAACGCGCTTCATTTTCAACCAACTCATCAAGGGCCATCATATTGACGCCGCCAAAGGCTTCGATGCGCGATCGCAACTCTTCAACGCGCGCGTGCGCAACCTCGAGCTCAAAATCGTCTTCGAGCTGTTGTTCCCGGGCAAGTTCTTCAAGGGACTGATTCAGTTCGGACGCACAATTTTCACGAACGAAAGTGAGCCGCGCCTGGGCTTCGGCACGTTGCACCTCGATCGCTGCCCGCGAATCGCGGATTTCGGCAGCGTGACGGTTCAAGTCGGAAAGTTGCGCAGCCAGCACATCTGCCCGTTGCCGCGCGCCTTCAAGCAATGCGGTCAAGCCTGCGATCTCCTGCTCTTCCCGCGCGCGCTCTTCGGCAATATTGTTTGCCTGAAACTCCAGGTCAGCGATTGATGCGCGCAGTCCACTGATGCGCTCAGTGATTTCGACTGATTCCAACCGATGACGTTCAATGCGGCCGGCAACTTCAGCGTACTCAGCTTCGATGCGTCGCAGTTCTGCGGCAGTACTGCGCCTTCTTTCCGCGGCGGCGGCGGCCGTGGCCCGCTGTTCGGCGAGGGCTTCGCTTTCAATCTCCGCGGAGCGCCGCGCTTCTGTCAGAACCGCAGTCGCCGCAGCTACTGCTGTACCAGCGGCAATGCGTGCAGACTCAGCTTCCTGCGCCTCGGCGAGTGCGGTAGTTCGTCGCTTGTCGAGTTCGAACCGTTCTTGCTCAACTCGAGCGCTGTCGTCGGAAACCACGCGCAGGTGGCGTTCGGCACGTTCAATTTCATGAGCCAAGCCCGTTGCTTTAACGTCGCGCGCCATAGCTTCGCGTTCTTCTCTGCCAATCGCTTCATTTAAAAGCACGACGGCATCTTCCAGGCCGACCAAACGCAACCGCGCGTGTTTGGAAGCTTCTTCCGCTAACTTCGCTTCGTCGGCTAAGACTTGAGCGCGCGCTTCCAGTTCGCGTAGCTCGCGTTTGAAGGTCAACAAGCCGGCGCCTTCTTCAAGAGCACGGGCATCGCCCGCACTCACAAACTGTCCACTCGCTACCCAATCGCCGTTCAGCGTTACAAACATTTCGCCGGTGGCCAGCGAGCGCGCCATCGCAGCGTCGAGGTTGCTCGCCAACCGTGCGTTCAACTTTTCGGGAAGCGTGCGCTGTAGCACTGCCAAAAGCTCGCGCGGTGCTCCCAACAAATCAGAAATCCGCAGGTTGTCAGTGATTGGCTCCGTCGCAATTGAAATCGAAAGCGCCGGACGCTCTTCGACCTGACATGCAAGTGCGTTGGCTTCTTCACTGCCGCCATGAAGCCCCGCGACTAGAAAACTAGCGCGGCCGCCGTTGTTTTCCCTTAACCATTGCGCCGCGCGCGCAGCATCATCGGGAGTAGGAACAACCACCGACTGCAACGACGAACCGAAAACACCTTCAACCGCGCGTTCCCACTTGGCGTCCACGTTAAGCGCATCGGCCAGCGTGCCGATAAAGTGAAATTCGCGCGAGGCTTCGTCATTAGCAAACATCAACTGAACCGCGGAAGAATAGTAGGCGCGGCGATCGTCAAGTTCCTTCAGACTTTCGAGCCGATGACTGGTGCGCGAATGCTCATCACGCACACGCGTCAATTCGGCTTCCGTGTCGCTGACAGCTTCATGTCCCTGGACCACTGCATCGACCGCGCGTTCGCGCTCGGCATTCAGTTCGGCAAGGTGCTCGCGGCCGGCGTTGATATCAATACTAAAAGCATCGGCTGCGGCGCGATGCTCGGCGTGTTGGGTTGCCGCTCGCTCACCTTCATGGGCCAGACCCTGCGCCTGAACCGCTAACCGTTCGAGCGTGCCTTCGAGCTGCCGTGCAATCTCGCGCAAGCGTTCAGCAACAGCCGTATGCTGCAGCAAGTCTGCGCGCGCATTCTCGATTTCCGCTTCAGCGCCGGCAGCCACCGTAAGCTTTCCGGCATATGATTCCTCTGCGACGCTCAAACTGGCAGCGCTTTGATCGGCCTCGCTTCGTAATCTTGAATCATCTTCCTGCAAACGCTTGCATTCTGATTCCACCAGAATCAGCCGTTCCGAGAGCGCGGTAATTTCCGCGGCAACCTCGCTATTTCGTTTGTCGAGCGAAATCACCTGCTCTTCCTGATAGGCGCGCTCGCGTGTTTGCCGGTCACGGCGTAAGACAGCTTCCGCGGCCGCAGCTCGCGCGGCAGCCAGGTCGTCTTCAGTTTTTCTTGCTTCCTGAGTTGCCGTGCGCGCGTCTTCTTCCTGTCTCGCAAGGTCGTCCGCGACGCGGCGCTCAAGGGCGTTAGCCTCTTCCAGCTTGGCGACGGTGCCCTCGAGCAAGGCTGTCAGCTTGCGCTCTTCGGCAACGAACACGCGTTTCAATAGCTCGCGCAACTCTTCGCGAAAAACGCGATAGCGTCGCGCTTTCGCGGCCTGGCGCCGCAAGCTGTTAACCTGCCGATCGATTTCGGAAATTATGTCGGAGATGCGCGAAAGATTGCCGCGCGCAGATTCAAGCCTGGCTTCTGCGGCGCGCTGTCGAACGCGAAACTTGGTGATGCCGGCCGCTTCTTCAATGATCGTGCGGCGGTCCATCGGCTTGGCGGAGAGGATCTGACCAATGCGTCCCTGCTCGATGATTGCGTAATGCCCGCCGGCAAGTCCGGTTCCAGAAAACAGATCCTGAATGTCGCGCAGCCGGCAAAGTTTGTCGTTGAGCAGATACTCGCTTTCACCCGAACGATAAAGCCGGCGCGTCACAGATACCGCTTCACCGGGAGCAAACTCGAGCGCTAAATTTCTTCGCCGCCAGTGACGCTTGTGCTGAGTCTTGTGCGGGACTATTGCGTCGGCAACAGTTGCGGTACCGTCAACTGGCGCCAGCGCTTCCACGGATTCCTGAGCGCCGTCGATTGTGGGCCCCTGAACCTCGGCGGCGGCGACTTCCGACGCCGTGATGGCGTCAACGTCGATAACCTGTTCGTCGATCTGCTCGAGGGTAGAATCGATATCTTCGATATCCGGCTCATGCTCGACGATTTCGTCGCGCACCATGTGCATGACGACTTCGGCCATGCCGCTGGGGGCGCGATTGCGCGAGCCTTGAAAAATTACGTCCTGCATGGCGCCGCCGCGCAGGTGCTTTACGCGTTGCTCGCCGAGAACCCAGGCTATCGCATCGGCAACATTGCTTTTGCCGCAGCCGTTCGGTCCCACGATGCCGGTAATGCCCTCACCTGTGAAGAGAATTTCTGTGTAATCCGCGAAGGATTTAAAGCCGGTGATCTCGAGGCGTTTCAGTTTAAACATGCGAGAATTAGTCTATTGTTCCCAGGGCCCTGGCGCCAACAGACCAACCCCAATCAGGGGACCGCGCGAGGGTGTGCCAATATAAGTGCGACTTGCTTAGAATGTCAACCAAAACTTGAGGTTAGGCCCGGTTATTGAAGTGGGTAGCAAAGTTAGGGAGGAGTGCTTAAGACCGCCGCAGGAATGAAAGTCCAACCCGGTCATCGAGGTCGCTTTTTGGCGGGCTCAGGGCGAAGGCACAGCCCGGGGTGACAGCATCACTTCAATCCCTTTGCGTACGCCTTCCGGCGTGGTCATTTCGGCCCGCAACTGACGGCCGTTGATTAGGATCGTCGGCGTTCCATCGATGCCCTGTTTCGCGGCCGCGTCCTCGTCGGCTTCGATGCGCATTTGGATCTGCTTACCGTCCATGTCGCGGGTGAACTGCCAGGTGTTCAGGCCAAGATCCTTTGCAAATTGGATGAAGATCGAGCGCGGGTTTACATCGTCTTTCCAGAGACTCTGATTCTCGTAGAGCAAATCATGCATCTCCCAAAAGCGGTTTTGAACGCGCGCGGCCTCGGCAGCCTCTGCCGCCAAAAGCGCGTTCTGATGAATCTTAGTCAACGGCAAGTTGCGAAATATGAAGTTCAGCCTATCACCATATTCCTGCTTCAACTTTTTGAGCGTCGGATTAAGTTGGCCGCAGGGCGGACATTGATAGTCGCCAAATTCTTCCAAAGTCACAATCGTATCTGCTGAAAGGTTCTTCTTTGCTTTGTCAGATAGCTCAGTATCCGCATCGCGCGAAGAAGAGTCGCGGCGTTGATTTGATCTCAGCAGCAGCGCCGTCCCGACAGCCGCTACCAGCAAGACGAGCGCGATGATCAAAAAGGGTCGATAATTATTCATGGTCGGCAACGTTAGATTCTCATCGTCGCGTCAGGAGCGATGAATGTAACAGCGAGTTCAGGCTGACAGCAATTGAAAAGCAAGGAGGCGCGTCGATTGATCCTCAACGCGCCTCTCTTTCTTTGAAGTTTTATTGTGCCGGCAAATGCGTAAGACTAACCGCTGTAGAACACAGTGCGAAATATTTGTCTTACACCATCTCGTAATGCATCGGTCTTCGTCTGCCGACTACACGTTTAGCTTATTCAGCCAGAAGTCTTAGCGAGCGCCCTCAGGAGAGTCTCGCGAATGAGTTCGCCAAACAAGTTTCTGTTCCATCCTATTGCGCCGTCAATTTGATCCCCTGGTGATGTTCCCTGTTGATTACCGGTGGGACTGCCGGCAAACGTTCGCGGTATTCAACCGAAACGATGAATGCCTTGACCATCTCCGCGCGCTTTACGCGCCCGAGAGCGACACTATCATTTCGCACGTCTTCTCCCGGCTGACTGAACTGGTCCATCTTGCCCAGCCAGAAGTCATAACCTGAGAAGTTATTGTCGGGCGCGTCGTCCGGATTGCGTCTCAGGTAGCCGTAATATTCCATCAACACAAACGCAGAGTTGTACTGCTTTTGGTAAACAGAATTGCTGTCGGCCACACTGCGAAGAGCCGCCACCCGCCCGGCTGTGTCACCGCTGCTATAAGCGCTTATGGCCGCGTTTCGCTCAGCAGTAGTCGGCGTCACGGTCGAGTTGGCAAAGAGCCCGTCGACGTAAGTCGCAGCCGGAGTACCGACTGGGAAGCGCGTGACGAACTCCGGACGCTGGACGAACTCCTGGAAGAAATTGACTTTGTTTTGTTCCAGCTGCGCGTCAGCTCCCGGTTGGCCGATGACCACTCCGTTGCTAATGGTTCGCTGGTCGCGCAGGAAAACCGTGTAGCGCGGATTGCTCTTCTCGCTGCCAAACGCCGCCTTGTGGGTTCGTATAACCAAATAGCCGGTGTTCTGGAATTCAATGGAAAGGAAGATGGTGTGGTTAGTTCGCCGGCGACCGTTGACTATACGAGCGTTGACGGCACGGCCAAGCAGAAAGGCGATTACATCTACGCAACCGGACGGCTCGTCTTTGCCGCCGGTGAGACGCAGAAGACATTTGCGGTCCTCATTAACGAAGACAACGACTTGAACCGCGATAAAGGGGGAAACTGGGATGGGAAACTTTTACTTCAGGCCGGTTGAGAAAAACTTGAGAGTCCGGCAACGAATTCGGCTGTGATCATTGGTATTTAAATGAAACCAAATCGCAAGAAAAAGAGGTTGAACACGGCAGGGGGCGGTTAGGAGATTTCGCGTTCAAATAATTCCGAACAACGCACACTAATGTGTAAGCAAACCTAATGGGGGAATAAGTTTATCCGACACCTGCAACCAAACTAACCCACTACCTGGACGTGCCCATGGACCAGGAATGCAGTTTGCGCGGCTAAGGGAGAAGTTCCCGACGTGCGTAAAGCAACAGATCAACTCCCGGACGCAAGGGAAAACTTCCTTCAGGATTGAAACCCGACTGAACCTGCTGATAACGATCGCCGTAAGTGGATTGCACTTCAGCCGCCTGGCTGGTAGACGCAAGAATCATCGGCTCGTTCGAAGGCGTTATTCGTCCGTAATAACCAATGCGATTGTAATCGCGCAGATACCATGGCAACGGCCAGTAATCGGGCGAAACTATCGTGAGGCCAGTGGCCGCTCCCTGATGACTGCGCTGCGCAATCTTATTAATTTCCTCAACGAGTTTTAATGTTTCCCTGCGCGTGTGTGCATAAACATAAACGTAGTAGCGATTGTCGTTGTCATAGTTGATGAAATTGAGATCGATGGTTTGATAGCCGGGAATAAAAGTCTTCCAGTGGATTTGTTTATACTCCGACGCGCGCGCCAAACCGGGCAACACACCAGTCGCAAGTAGCAGAACAACAGCCACAGCCAAGACTCTTTTTCTCAGGTCGAATTCCCACTTGCCAAGTTCTTCGTAGATCCACTCGAGCGCGCTACCACCGGCAAGGGCCAGGGGCACAAGAAAACTCAACGACAGCCAGGGCGTCTTATATGCAATCAACGAGTAAGCAGCGATCAGCCCAAACGCCCAGAGAGCCGCAAACAGCGCGAACGACTTTGCCGAAGTCCGCAGCGACAGTAACGCGCCTATCGCTCCAAGAAACAAAAGTGGCGACTCCTGCAACAACAGCCACCAGACGTAAGTGATGAATGGATGAACGTGCGCTTCTTTTCCGGTCTTCGTCCAAAACTGAAAAGTCTTTAGCGCGTCGTATACACCCTTGGGATAGTTTGTGAAGAATGAAGAATAGAACAAGATGTTCACGGCAATGAATACCAGCACCGCCAGCGTGATCCAAATCGCCAGATTGCCGGGGCCACCAACGCGCTCGACAAAATAACGAAACGAAGCAGTCGCGCTCGTAGATTGTTTGCGTTTCTTCTTTCTGCCACCCCAAGCGGGCTGCCCGCTTGGGGACCCCGGTCTCGTTTCGACGTTCGCGCTTGACGCTCCAATAAGCGAACGGTAGACGGGTGTGATAATCAACGCGATTACCAACACGCCCGCCGATATGATTGCAGTCTCTTTGGTGGCGAACAGCAACGCTGCGGAAATCGCCGCGAGTATTAAGTAAAGAAGCCGCGCTTGTTCGTAAAACTTCAGAGCCGCGACCACCAGCCCCAGCGTGAAGAAAACAAACAGCGTCTCGTGAATAAAGTAGCGCGACAGGTAAACGGCGCCAGGTGAAATTGCCAGGAGCAATGCTGCACCGAGGGTTGCGATAGTTCCCAAGTTTCGCCGCAACGTGAATATCAACCCTACTGTTGCGAGGCCAAACAAAGCGGGAACCAACCTGATAGTGATCGTCGTCAGCCCATAACGATTCTGCGCGCTGGTTCCAAAAAGCAACCGCAGCAACCAGGGATAAACGGCGGCGAAGTAGTACAGAGTCGGACCGTGGTAGTTTGCCGGATCGTAGTGATAGAAACCTTCCCGCACGAGCCGAACAAGAAAATTGCCGTTGACCCCTTCGTCGTGATGTAGCGGCACGAGATTGAGATCGTAGAGTCGAAGAAACGCAGCCACGACAAAGATCGAAATGCCGGCAATGCGCCACGTGCGTTCCGAGATTTCCGGCTGCTCGTTAACAACGATGGCAGAGGGTTCGGCAACAGGTTCTTGCGCCGCCAGCGCCTGATTGCGCTTACGGCGTGATTTTGTAGAGGCGGTACCCACCAACTTCTCCTATCACCTGAAATCTGGAAAAGAATCCATCGTTTACAGTCATCAGGTCGCGCTCGTGCGGACCGACGACTGCGTACTGCACGCCATATTTTTGGAGTAGTAACGGAGCATCGGAACCACCAGCATAAATCCTCCTGATCTCCGATTCGCGCTGAGTGTAATCCAGGCCATGCGTCCAAATGTGGCCGGGATATCCCATCAGCGATCGTCTTCCCGTCAGAAATACCGGATGATTATGGACCGGCGCATGAATAATCAGGGCTCGTGGCTCTGTCTTTTCTTTTACCAATTCCGCAAACGCAACTCCAGATGAATCAAACACCTGATATTGGTTTGACCGCAGGACAATCGCGCCCACATCGAGCGCGCCGGCCAGCGTAATACATCCAAACAAGCCAAGCCCCAACAATTTTAGCGCCCGCCCCTTTCGCCACAACCGCGCCAGCAACATGGCCACCAGCGGGGCCGAAGCCACCCACCAGTAAAACAGCACTTTGATGTTGTCCCAAATCCAGGGCGCCATCTTCAAAACGTTGGGAATGATAAAACACAAACTGAACGGCGCAAGAAACAGCAATAACCGTCGTGAAACGAGCGCATGCTTTCCTCTCCATAAAACAGCAGCCACTGTGAGCGGAATAAACAGTCCGGCATTCTTCAACCAAAACCAAACAGCATTTTCCTTGCCACGGTCCCAGCCATATTGCCAATCAAAAAACCTGGTCGCATCAACCGCGCTGTGATGGGTGGACCACCACATTTGCGGCAACGCTATTGCAGAAGCGACGACCGCGAAAGTGACCCACTCGCGCCAACGTCTTTGCAATAGCGCAATGCCTGCGCCCACGACCATTACAGCAACGAAACTGTGCGCATGGACCAACGGCAGTAAGCCGGCGATCACTCCTGCGGCGATCATTCGCGCGATTGGAGAGATGCGGGCACGCGGGACGCGAAGACGGGGAGACGCGGGGACGCGGAGATTACTTTTTTTGCTGCCGGTCCTAGCTTTTCGAAATTTATCCTTCCGTCTTGTTTTCGCCGCGTCTCCGCGTCTCCCCGTCCCCGTTTCCTTCTCTCCCGCCGCGTCCCCGTGTCCCCGCGTCTCCGCGTCTCCCATAGCTAGCCACCACTGCGTGAAGACGATTACGGCGAGCGGCAAGCCCAACAGAAAGCCTCGCTGCGGAATCACCAACGCCGAGACTGCATTGCCCCAGCGCCAGGTTGTTTCTGGAATCACCGTGAACGACACCGGCAGGCTTTTCAAAAACTCCGCTGTACTGTTGTACTTCTGTAACGCCGGCCACAATAGGATCCAGCCAAACCCTCCGTTCAAAAAAACTAATATCGGCGTCAGTATCGCCGCCAAACGATCGCGCAGCAGCTCCAGCGCCCAACGGTGCAGCACGCCGACAAAAGCGAGTGCGAGCACAAAGTTTTCAATGAACATTGATTGGCGCAAGTCAGCGCCGCAGCGTAGAAAGATCGCGGAAACAAAATCAGTCAGAAAAGGATAAGTGAAGCGAACGCCCGCGAAGGTTGGATCTTCGGGCAGAAAATTGTTTCCGTAAGCAAAGCTGCTGATGACGCTAATGTGAAACGGCAAGTCCCCAAAGTTGTTAAGTATGCCCGTGTAAATCCCTTCAGGCAGGTCGATCATCGCTCGTTGAAACGCGCGCCAGAGGATTACAGCGACGATGCTGTAGAAGATCGCGTAACCAAATGGAATTCGGCTGGGGTGTGAAATACATTCGCGCACGCGGCGCCAGGCGCTCATCACATCCTGCTGAACAACAAGCCTGCGAGCAGGGTTCTTCAAAAAAGCAGTCGGGGTGGCGAGAACAACCAGCGTGAGGAGAATTGCGACTGGCGTCAGCCCCAGAAACGAAGCCACGATGAAGCCAATGAGGCCGAGGGCAGCTATCCCGGTGCAAGCGCCGGTGCAAAGGCGTGCCGGAAAATTCCCCGAGTCATCGTAAGCGTAAGTAGCCAGCGTGCCGCTGGCGGTTACTAGAAGCAGGAGCGCAAGCGAAATGATCAAGCAGTTGTTGACGGGCTAAGCGCGAAACCGATTGCACCCGTCTGCGTCCTTTAATGAAATCGAGAATAATTACCGCGGCGGATTATACGCGAAGTTGCAGCGCAAACTGTTAGTTTGCGGCCCGGACCACTCATCAGTGTCGTCTTGACCGTGTTTGCGCGCGATGAAGATTTCGGTTAGTTTCAAAGCCGAGGAAAAATAATGTTACGAGCAGGAATCGTGGGCTTGCCAAACGTTGGCAAGTCTACTTTGTTTAATGCGCTGACTGCGCAAACGGCAGCACTCGCCGCCAATTATCCCTTCGCAACGATTGAACCAAATGTGGGCGTCGTTCCGGTGCCCGACGAGCGGCTCGAACCGTTGGCGCGCCTGGTTAAGACCACCGTCATCGTTCCGGCGACGGTAGAGTTTTTGGACATCGCAGGCCTGGTACGAGGCGCTTCGAAAGGTGAAGGACTGGGAAACCAGTTCCTCGCGAACATTCGCGAGACCGACACGGTGGTCCAGGTGGTGCGTTGCTTTGAAGACGACAGCGTGATTCATGTTGAAGGCTCAGTCGATCCGGCGCGCGACATTGAAACGATTCAAATCGAACTGGCACTGGCAGACATGGCAACGGCTGAACGACGCCGCGACAAGGCGCAAAAGAACTTGAAGAGCGGAGACAAGCTTGCGCGCGCCGAACTGGCGGTGCTGGAAAAACTGCTGCCGGTTCTGGAACAAGGCAAATCGGCGCGTACTGTCTTACTGACCGACGACGAGCGCGCAGTGGCTCGTGATTTTTTTCTGTTGACGATGAAGCCGACGATCTACGCCGCTAACGTTGATGAAGCCACGCTTGGTGATCCAGGAGGTAACCCGCGCGTCAAAGCGGTCCAGCATATTGCCGCTCAGGAAGCGGCGGAGTGTGTTGTTATCTGCGCCCATCTCGAAGCCGAGCTTGTTTCGTTGGCGTTGGAAGAGCGAACCGAATATCTCAAAAGCCTGGGCGTGTCAGGCAGCGGCGTCGATCGCTTGATCAAGAGCGCTTATCACCTGCTCGGCCTGATGTCATTCTTAACTGCCGGCGAAAAAGAAGTCCGCGCCTGGGCCATCCCGCAAAATACGCGCGCGCAAACAGCCGCCGGCACAATTCATACGGATATTGAAAGAGGTTTTATTCGTGCTGAAGTGATCAATTACGAAGACTTGATGCGCGCCGGCTCGAACGTTATTGCGCGCGAACAGGGATTGATGAGATTAGAAGGCAAGGACTACGTCATGCAGGACGGTGACGTGGTCCATTTTCGCTTTAATGTTTGAGCTGGCTTTCCGACCCTGGAATACTTCTATCGCCCGCCACGAATGATATCGATTAGTGCGTCCAGCCTGCGATCGGTGTGCGTTTGTGATTCAGCAAGCGTTACCAGGCTTTCTTCGGTCTTAATTTGAGCGTCAAGCAAAATATTTATCTTGTCGTCGTGTTCGCGTATTCGAGCGCGACCACGCATGCCGGCTCTCACTAACAGGCGTGCGATTCGTTCTAATCTATTTAGTCTTGCTTCTGAGGTCGGCTTCGTTTTCGACTGCCGGATCATGACTTCAGTTGCCTTTCGACGTCAAGTAAAAGAAAGAAGTAAGGATGTTTGGAGGATGCAAAACGTCTTGCATACGTCGGACTTCGCCGGATCTAAATATGAGAGTAACCAAGCTACTCAGCGCACTAGCGCGCGAATGCCAGCCAAAATTAAATACGCAATCGCCAGCACGACGGCGAGTTTGATTACCAGGACGGCGATGCCAAACAGGATCTTAATAATGCCAAGCGTGATGCCCGCCGCCGTCAGCACAAGTGGAATGCCCACCGCGAATACAAAAATTCCCAGAAGAATGATGCCTACAATTCTTAATACGTCAGTTGCGTCTTTCATCGTTTTGCTCCAAGTCCTGCCAGCTCTTCTTTCCTAATCGCGCTGCTTTTCTGCGCTCGGTTGGCTATACGAGGCCCGGGGCAGCTACGTTCCGTCAAGATCGCAATTATCCTCAATTCAGGCTACGTCCCCGTCGGCAGTCGCGCGTGGAAACGGTTTCAGCGATAATTGCCTGTACCCTATTTCACTGATGGCATCTTCAACTACAGGAAATCTATTTGGCAACCTGCCGGCCGCGCCCGCCGTTGAAAGTTCCGCGCCGCTGGCCGAGCGGATGCGCCCGCGTTCGCTCTCCGAGTTTGTGGGCCAGAACCATCTTGTCGGGGAAGGCCGCATTCTTCGTCGCTTGTTGGAGAGTTCAGCAAATCTGCCTTCGCTGATTTTGTGGGGCGCTCCGGGAACCGGGAAGACGACGTTGGGACGCTTGCTGGCCGAAAACTCGAAAGCAAGGTTTGTCGCCTTGTCAGCGGTCTTTTCAGGTGTAAAGGATTTACGCACGGCGATTACTGAGGCCAGCCACGAACGCAAATTCGGCACGCGCACAATTCTATTCATCGATGAAATTCATCGCTTTAATAAAGGACAGCAAGATGCACTGTTGCATGCCGTCGAGAACGGCACGTTAACATTGATTGGGGCAACGACTGAAAATCCCTCGTTTGAAGTTAACGGCGCGCTGCTCTCGCGCTGCCGCGTACTGGTCCTCAATCCGTTGTCGCAATCCGACGTCAACACAATTCTACGGCATGCAATAGATGACCGTGAAAGAGGCTTGGGCGAGTTACGACCAATCGTGTCAGACACAGTGCTCGATCGGTTGGCCAATGCTGCCGGCGGAGACGCGCGGGTTGCGCTTGCCGCGCTTGAGGCTGCCGTCGAGTCGACGCCGCCGGATGAAAGTGGCGCGCGACAAATCACCAGCGACACCGTCGTTGAGGCGCTCGGTCGAGCGCAGTTTGCTTATGACAAAGGCGGCGAAGAACATTACAACCTGGCTTCGGCGCTGATTAAATCTTTGCGCAACTCTGATGTTGATGCGTCGCTTTATTGGCTGGCACGACTAATTGAGGGCGGGGCCGATCCGATCTTCATCGCGCGGCGTCTATGCATTCTGGCTTCTGAAGACATTGGTCTGGCCGATCCACAGGCAATGGTCCAGGCAGCCGCCGCGGCTGACATTGTTCAGCTCATCGGTCTTCCCGAAGGCCTGTTTCCTTTGTCGCAGGCGACGATTTACCTGGCGCAGGCGCCTAAATCAAATGCAGTCAAACGTGCCTATCATGCGGCGCTGACCGATGCTACGGACACGGCGCGCGAGCCGGTGCCGCTGCGTTTGCGAAACGCAGTGACGCCGTTGATGAAGCACGTTGGTTATGGCGAAGGTTATCGCTATGTACACAGCGATCCGGAAGCAAAAGAAGAGATGGATTGTCTACCGGAATCCCTGCGCGGTCGGAAGTATTTCGAGGAAGACAAGTAGAGCATTAAGTCAGATTCTCCGTCGATCATTTGTAAACTAAGAAGTGTTTTCGAGGCGCGGCTCTGCCGCCGCACAGTGCGGAAAGGCTCAGCCTTTCCGGGAGCGGATTATTAATCTCTTTTCCCTAAGGCTGAGCCTCAGGAAAGAAGAACGAGTGGGTGTTATACGGAAAGCCATAGGCTTTCCGCACTGTGCGGCGGCAAAGCCGCAGGAGTAAATTGAGCGCTTGCCGATCTGGCTTGAAACATTGCCACCGGATTCCCGGCAACAGGTCATTAACGAGATAGGGCGCCTTATCAACGACGAGAGCCACGGAGTGGAGTTTGCGCTTACTGTTAAGGCAACCCTGGTGATCGGCGGTAAGGAGCGTGGCAATTGATTCATGAGACAATATCAATTGCACGCATGGGCCAATGTAACTAACTTGTGAGGAGGGTCTGATGGCGATTGGTGGGCTTGGCACGCCGGAAATAGCAGTAATACTAATTGTTCTCGTTGTTCTCGGCGTTGGGCTGGTATTGCAGATATCTTATCTGCTAAAACTAGGCTGGACTCTTGCCGGCGTTTCTGAGCAACACCGCAGACTGAGCCCTGGATTGGTCTGGCTAAATCTAATACCAGTGTTCTCCCTCGGCTGGCATTTCTATACTGTCATTAAGATACGTGACAGCTTAGTCGCAGAGTTCGAAGCAAGAGGGATTGCTGATCGGAACAATGGTGGATTCGCGTTAGGAATAGCAACTAGCGTTTTTTATGGGCCTGTGTAATTCCCGGTATCTACTTGTTTGCGGTTTTGCCCGCTCTAATCTTTTGGATTATCTATTGGCACAAGATATCTACCTATAGATCCATGTTAGGCGTCCTTACCTGATTAGCTCGGATTTTGCTTTTCCTTAATGTCTTTTTGTTCCTCTTTTGCTGCCTCATCCAAACCTTCCTTGAAGGCGCGTTTGCTTTGGCCAAGCGACTTAGCCAATTGCGGCAGACGTGTCGCTCCAAAAAGCAAAAAGATAACTACCGCAATAACGAGGATCTCGGGGGTGCCAAGGCCTCCGATGGCAAGAACTGTTTCAGTCATAACTTCCTCTTTTCTAATCTATCAGTGAATGGTCGCGAAAGCTTCGACAACTTTTACCTATCGTTGTTGGATTCGTAGAAGAGATATTTCCTCCACGTTTCATCAGCGCGTCCCAGATAGCGCATGATTTGCCGGTTGACGTGCAAGGAAAAGCCGCGCGGCCGTCGTAACAAGTGCATGCCGGATTCCTCGGGAGTTCGGTTTCCTTTTTTATGATTACACTTCTTGCAGCAAGCAACCAGATTGTCCCAGGACGATTCCCCGCCCCGCGAACGCGGCAACACGTGGTCCAATGTCAATTCCGCCGGCGTATGCTGGCGGCCACAATACTGGCAGGTCGAATGATCGCGCAGCAGAATATTCTTCCGCGAAAGCGAGCGCCGTTCAAAAGGAATGTGGATGTACTCAGTTAGTCGAATAACTGACGGCGCATGAATTGTCAGCTTGGCTGAATGGAGCATATGACCGTTGTGTTCCTCCACGCGCGCTACGCCCTTGAAGATCATCACCACCGCGCGCCTTTCGTTGCACACGTTGATGGGTTCAAACGAGGCATTAAGCACTAGCACACGACCAGTCATACAAGGCCGATATTACGCGAGGCACAAGTTAGTGACAAGTGAGACCCGCCGGACGATGGGCTGCAAATTGAAGGTTTTCGCGGGATTCAGGCTGACCGGCCAAAGCTATCCGTGGCCGTAACCAGTGCATCCACAATGCCGGGTTCGGTAATCGAGTGACCGGCGTCAGGTATGATTTTCAGCTCCGCTTCCGGCCAGGCACAGTGCAAATCCCAGGCGCTTTGCAGGGGACAAACGACATCGTACCGGCCCTGGACGATAACTGCCGGGATGTGGCGAATCTCATCGACGTGTTCGATCAGGTAGTTATCGCTGTCGAAGAAAGCGTTATTCATGAAGTAATGACACTCGATCCGCGCAAAGGCAAGCGCGAACCGCGGGTCGCCATACTTCTCCGCCGCATCAGAATCCAGAAAAAGTTTTGAAGTGCTGCCTTCCCAAATACTCCAGGCGCTTGCCGCTTTTAATCTTTCCTGCTTGTCGTCGCCAACCAGCCGGCGGTAATAAGCGCCCACCATGTTGCCGCGTTCAGCTTCCGGAATGACGTTCAAGAACTGCTCCCAAACATCCGGGAAGATCCAACTTGCGCCCTCCTGATAAAACCAATCGATCTCTTTTCGCCGGCAAAGAAATATGCCACGCAACACCAACTCGGTAACCTGAATGGGGTGTTTCTGGGCATAGGCAAGCGCGAGCGTGCTGCCCCATGAACCACCAAACACCTGCCAGCGTTCGATTCCTAAGTGCGTGCGCAGACTTTCGATGTCCGCGACCAGATGCCAGGTAGTGTTGTCTTCGAGGCTCGCATTCGGAGTACTGTCTCCGGAGCCACGCTGATCGAAAAGCACGATGCGATAGACCTGCGGATCGAAATAGCGGCGATAGTCCGGCACTAATCCGCCACCAGGTCCGCCATGCAGAAAAACTACCGGCTTGCCGTTTGGATTCCCGCACTGCTCGTAATAAAGCTCGTGGACTGGAGAAACTTTTAGTCGTCCAGTATCGAATGGCTCAATTGGATCGTAGAGAGTTCTGAGTTCTGTCATGAGTTACCTTTTGTCATCGGACACTCTTAGTGGAAACTTTTTTTGAACTTCTCCCCATATGCCAAATGCCTTTGGTTTTCTTCCTCCTGCCACTCCTCTGAATATTGCCAGCTAGAGGCCCTTGGAGAGCAGTCGGAACAATTATCGCAGAATGTTTTCTTGAAATGACATAAGCACCATCAAGGGATAACCCCGAACTGCATACCCATGTAAGTTGCAGTGAAGGATCTTCTGACCGGCTGTTGGCATATCAAGCAGGTCGGCGACAATACCCTGGGCTCCGATGGTAATAAAAATGTGTTCGCATTGAGCCAATATGCGGCTCGGGTCCAAATCGGCAATGCCAATCTGGACAAGTTCCGAAATTGGATCATTCGGATTGGAAAGATTCACGCCGAGAGCTGTCGCCATGTTCTCATATATCTGGCGATAGGTTGTTTTCACGGGACCTTCGAGCTTTTCTCCCTGATAACTTCTAATCACGCGATCAACAAACTCTTGCGTCTTGAGCTTTGTCGCTTCATCGTTAATCTCACCAATCGTTGCAAGCGCAAAATCCACTGCCTCTCCCTTTGGAGCATGCTTCGTCATTAGAGCCTTTGTTGCCACCGTAAAGAGCCCATCATCGTCCTTGTCAGCCACAGCCATTGCCGCCGCAGCTTACAGATCTGCAAAGCAGACGCGGAGTATTGATCAGCTAACTCATCTAGCCGCTCGCTCTCTAGATTGCGAATAAAATGGGCTATCGCATCAATGATTCTCATCAACAGTCGTGGTATGTCGTGTCTACCTTTTACGCGTGTTGCATAGTTCGCGAGTCTGATGCATTGATTGTATTTGGCTAGAATTTCTCGGTAGAGCGCCGTTCTCTCAAATATAACCTGAGCTTTCCAGATCACATTGTCTTTGTTTTTGTGGGCCACCCAATTTAACAAGAGGCCGTGATATCTATGGGTCAGTCGCGCTAGCTTCGCGGTTTCCCAAACGACTATCGCGTGGAACTTGAGAAGGCGCGGTCCCTTCTTGGTAAGCTGCTTAAGCTGTCGACCAGTCTCTAACTTTATAAGATAATGGTTTTGCTGAAAAGATACCGACCGACTTAAAGTTGTCAAAAACTTCAATATCGAAATCTATGCCATTGTCTTTCTCGAATTTTCTGACTGCCCATCCTAGGGGTTCAAAGATGGATCTCATTTGGCGCTCGCCAGCATCGTTAACAATTTGCTGCTGTGGTCTCTTCATTTCATAACCAACAGGGCCGCGTTTACTACAAGAAAACTTCCCATAAGAGTCTGACGATATATGGGAGAGTATAGATCAATTTATCGGATTCAATGGCTGATCCGATAATCATCACAAACTAGAATACTTGAAGTCACCATGCAGGCAATGCTAGCCTTTCTTCATGGACAACCTTCCTGAGATCGAAGCCGCTGTCGACGCACTGCCCGTGACTCAGCAGAAAGAACTATTTCGCCACCTCGCGGAGCGCCTTCAGGAAGACGCCGAACTGAAACGATCATTGCCGCTCGTACCGCCAACAGGAAACTCTATCACCCAACAAGACATTGACGATGCCCTCGATACCGACTGAGGCGCTGTTAGACGTCAACGTGATCATTGCTACTGTGTTTGCCGATCACGTTATGCATCGCCCTGCCCGGCGCTTCGTTGAATCGCTTGATCGATTCTATACGACACCCACTGTGCAAGGCGGCTTCCTCCGCTTTGCTACACGATCTTTGAAAAATGGGCGTGGCGGGCAACAGCAGCCAAGGTTAAGAATGGCGGAAGCGCTCGCGAAGTTGCGAGAATTCACGGAAACCGAGGGCCACCTTTTTGTTGGTGATGATGCACCCTTTACGGACTTAGGACTCCGATCAATGCAGGGCCATCGTCAGTGGACGGACGCGTACCTGCTTCACATCGCTCGTAAACACAACCTCCCGCTAGCTTCACTCGAAAGTCGGATGGCAACGATCGATGATCCGGCGAGTCCGTTGCTGTTCGTAGTTCGATAAAATCAGTATCGTAGCGGCCTGGCGATGGTAAGTACGAAGACATCTACCGCACCGGCCTCTATTAGAACTTTCGCGCAAGCTGAAACCGTCGCGCCGCTGGTGAACACATCGTCGATCAGCAAAATCCGTTCGCCGGCAATCAGG
>JACCVY010000026.1 GCA_013697915.1 Blastocatellia bacterium
AATGTCAGCCAAAAACCCTTGACTCAACAAGCAAATTCAAATACCGTTCGCCCGTTCAAATCTTGGCATGCCTAACCTTGTACTACCCAGTTGCACATCACGCTGTAATAGTACCCAGGCTTTTCTATTAAGCCTTTAACCTCCCAAGCTGAAAGGACTCCCATGAAAAATAAACACAAATTACTGCTCTCAATGTTAGTCGCAGTCCTACTGCTCGCTGTATCAGTCTACGGACAGGTCCACAAATTTTTCGCACCGGGCACGGTGTGGGGTGTAAGCATGATCCGAATTCATCCGGGAATGGATCAAGCCTATCTTGAATACCTAGACACGCAACTGAAGAAAGAATCAGATATCTCTATCAAAAACGGCTTCATGAAATCCTACAAAATTTTACGCAGCCAGGATGATGACGCTGGTTGGAATATGCTGATCCTTCGTGAATACGATAGTTTTGCTGCGCTTGAGAAGAACGAGGAGAAAGCAGATGAAGTCCTTCGGCAGGCAACAGGAATAGACGACCAAAAAGGTATGCAAGGTTATATCGATCGCTCGAAAATTCGAGATGTCATGGGCACGAAGTTCATGCGCGAACTGATCCTTAAATAAACGAACGAAGTCCGCGCGCGCAGAGCGACAGGAAAAGGAGGAAATAATGATCGCGATAATTGGTTGGATTATCTTCGGTTTGATCGCAGGGTTGATCGCTAAGGCAATCATGCCGGGGCGAGATCCCGGTGGAGCCATTATTACGATACTAATCGGTATCGCTGGCTCTGTCATCGGTGGTTTTCTTGGTCAAGCTTTGTTTGGCTATGGCCGCAATGTCAATGACAGTAGCGACCTGAGCCGGCCTGGCTTTTTGATGAGCCTGGTGCTGTCCGTGATTGGAGCAATCGTGCTGCTGGGTCTTTACAGGCTACTCAAAGGGCGCCCAAACCAAGTTTAGTTCCACGGTCAGTGGACGCTCGAAGGATTTCAACGCTTAACCCAAGCCGGGACTTAGCTCTTTTCTGAACGCAACGCCCAAAAACCGAAAGGCCAGCTCTTGGACTGGCCTCTCAAGGTTGGGCGGAAGCATTCAGCTTCCGTTGTGGTTGAATTCAAGGGCATTCATGTAAGGATCAATTCGCTTCTTTTTGGATTCAAGGTTTTGAGCCAACAACGAGGGCAATGGTCTGCGTGTTGTTTGGACGGTATGCCCCCCGAGATGCGTCTCCCACCCAACAAACAGAATTTTCAAGCTTGGACGCAGCTTGAACTACTACTCCACGATAAGGTCCTGATACCACGAAACTGTAAAGAGTCGCGACAGTTCCCGCTACACTTCATCTACGAGGTGGTCAGTAGTCTTCCTGGTCCAGGCTCTATATCTATTGTCACTGAGATTTAGTTGGAGGCGGCGATCGGAATCGAACCGATGAATAAAGGTTTTGCAGAAATTTTCAGTTACCGTTCACAGAAGAACATGGAAGGTTAAGCAGTTGCAAGGAGAATACTTTAAAATTTTTCATGTTCTTCCTTGTTCTTCAGTGAATGCAGGTATTTACTACATTTTTTACTACAGTGGACGATAGGCTTCCTCCGCTATAGCTTTTCCCGCAGCGCCTCGCCAGTGCCATTTCTGGGATGTGGCAAACGAAGCCGCACCGCATGGGCGGAAATTACTCCGTTCCTATGGACGAAAACTCATTGGCGATTTCAATTGTTCCTCTCGCTTCTTTAGTCTCCGAACCGCTGCTGTGTCTGCAATCACAATGTTTATGAGCGTGTGCGCTGTTGGGCTGACGCCATCTCTGAGCGGGAACGTGAAGCTGCGGACCTTGTCGACTGAAGAAAAAACCGGGGGCCATTGTCGTGCGCATTCGATGCTGTCGACAAATAAAGTCGGAGTCGATTTAACTGTTTGACTGAGACGCTTGTTCGCGACGCCAGCAACTGAGGTTGGCGTGACATCATGACGTTGGCGGTTTGTTTCCGTCTTCATTAACATCGGCTGACCGCACACGCTCGTATGGGTGTTTACCAACATTCAGTTTGACGCCCGGCGCCTGAAGTGTGCCATCGCCAGTGCCGAACATCACCAGAACCTTATTTTCTACCCAACTATCTATCACTAGATCGAGCTTCTTATCGTGGTTGAAATCCGATTTATTTGAGGATTACTTCACGCATGTTTATTTGAGGATTACTTCACGCATGAACTTCGTTACAGTCAAGTTTTTGTAACTGTGATGAGGTTACAGCCCTTGGCGGGTTAATTGTCGTGGTGGCGGGGAGCGATGGGGTGTTGTCATGGTGCCCGCGAAACGACTCGTCGCGCATAGATGATTTCCGGCGCTTCCGCGTCCGCATTCTTCCAGACCTCAAGGAAACGCTCATATGAAGCACGCGCCTGTTGCTGCTTTCCCTGAAGCTCGTAAGCCTGGCCCAAATGATAATGAGCTAGTGGATAGTTCGGATTAAGCCGAAGGATGCGCTCATATTCCTTGATTGCTTCATCCGGTTGGCCCACTTCAAGGTAGGCGTTGGCGAGGCAATCTTCAAGCGGATCAATCA
>JACCVY010000028.1 GCA_013697915.1 Blastocatellia bacterium
GATAAAGCCGATAAGTGGGACCAGCGTGATATTGCAAGCCAAGACCGGAACTAGATAAAGAATATTGCCACGCCATATGGCGCGGTCCTGATGCCTTGCGAATAGAACTTGGTACAAAGTTTCGGCGTTCGATTGGATCCACATCCCCGTTAAAATCAACCACAAAACCGGCGCGTATTCGATAAATTGGGGCCGGTGAAAAAACTCCCCCAGAGAGCTGGCTCGGTTTGTTTGAACAGCCGGTTGGCTGCGGCTAATTGGATTTCTGCCATGGTTATGCTGCAACCGGGATTGGCTGTAGCGCAGTGAAGTAGGCCTCATCCGGCGTCCGCCGGTCAAGGCTCGAATGGGGCCTTTTACCATTGAAAAAGGCCAGATAGCGACCGATCGAGGCGCGCGCATCGCAGACGCTGTCGTAGGCTCGCAGATAGACCTCCTCGTATTTGACGCTGCGCCAGAGACGTTCGACGAACACATTGTCGCGCCACGAGCCCTTGCCGTCCATGCTGATCGCAATGGAGTTCTTTGTCAGCACGCCGGTAAACGCCTCGCTGGTGAACTGACTCCCCTGATCCGTGTTGAAAATCTCCGGCCTGCCATGCTTCGCCAAGGCTTCCTCCAGCGCCTCGACGCAGAAGTCGGCCTCCATCGTGATCGATAGCCGGTGGGAAAGAACGCGCCGGCTGAACCAGTCGATGACGGCGACGAGATAGACGAAGCCGCGCGCCATCGGGATATAGGTGATGTCCGTGGCCCACACCTGGTTGGCACGCTCGATCGTCACGCCGCGCAGAAGATAAGGAAAGATCTTGTGTCCCGGCGCCGGCTTCGACGTGTTTGGCCGGCGATAAATGGCCTCGATCCCCATGCGCTTCATTAACGTCGCGACATGGCGGCGACCGATCAAGACACTCTCGCGGCCCAGCAAGTCGCGCAGCATCCGGCTGCCCGCGAAGGGATAATCGAGATGCAGCTCGTCGATCCGCCGCATGATCGCAAGGTCTTCGGCCGAGACCGGCCGAGGCTTGTAATAGACGGCGCCCCGGCTGATGTTCAGAGCCTTCGCCTGCCGGGTGAGGGAGAGATCGTGCTTGCGGTCGATCATCGTTTTGCGCTCAACAAACCTGCTTTGGTGAGCGCACCTTCCAAAAAATCGTTCTCCAGCGTCAGCTCTCCGATCTTGGCGTGAAGGACCTTCAAATCGATGCTCGGCGCGCTCGCCTCGCTCTTGTCTTGGCCGAAGACGCCCGCCGCGCCTTCGAGAAGCTGGCCCTTCCATTGCGTGATCTGGTTGGCGTGAACATCGAACTGCTGCGCCAGATCGGCCAGCGTCTTTTCCCCCTTGAGAGCGGCCAAGGCCACTTTCGCTTTAAATGCCGGTGTGTGGTTCCGGCGTGGTCGCTTCGTCATCTGTGCTCCTGATTCCCGGCGATCATACTCGCCGCCGTCAGGCAGAAAATCCACTTATCGTTCTGTGCAGATTTGCGAGGCCAGCTCACAGGAACGGATCCGATTTCCAACTAAGAAACACCCGCCCCTAATCCTCTTGACGGGGTCCACTTCAGTGGTACACTTTGCCTCCGCGATTTATACTGAGAAGCCAAAACCAAAGTTTTTCCGCAATCTTCTAAGGTCTATTAGTGCACCACGCATAAAAAGTGACGTTTATGAAAATTGGATTTGCGATCATTTCTCACCACGAGCCAGAGCAACTACTTCGGCTTGTACAGACAATAAACGCAATGTTCGGCGTTCCCCCAATCGCATGCCACCATAATTTCGCTCTGAGCTCTCTAAACAAAGCGCTCTTCCCGCCTAATGTGCGCTTTGTTCTTCCGCATGAAATGACTCGCTTGGGCCATATCACAGTATTTAATGCTGCGTTAAGTGCATTGAGTCTCTTGAGAAACAAGGACCGACCCGACTGGTATATTTTATTAAGCGGCAGTGACTATCCGGCACGCCCAGCTGATCAAATAATAAGTGATTTATCTAACTCTAATTACGACGCGTTTCTAGATAACCGTGAAATTCTATACAATGCACTGTCTTCTGG
>JACCVY010000035.1 GCA_013697915.1 Blastocatellia bacterium
CAAGAGAATTCGGTTGTTTTGCCATAGTCCAACTCGCTGAAAAATCATAAACGGGAAAGATATGATCATCTGCATCTGACCATTCCGGTCGGGCTTGAAAATTAGAGTGTCCTGCCCGTTGACATCATGTTCGTGCCGACGGCCCACGACCAGGGTAACCTTGTCGAGAACCGAACTGTAAATCTGTACTTGATGAGGAAGTCGCTTCAGCGAATCCATATCGCTCTTCAACTCAAATCCATGAAGGATTCCATTCACAACGGCAATATCAATTCTCGCAGCGCCATGCCGCAGGCCGAGCTCGTCCAGAATCCGAGTTTCGGGGTCACCAGCGTAACGCTCTAGAACTTTCGTCTTTACCGCGTGACGAAGCTGCTTATCATTCATCATAGGTCCAACACTGAACTATGTTTTCAATTCCTGGGCTGAGGACATTAGGAAATATTTACCGAGACGAGACTCATCGTATCGTTGCCGAAAATGTCGATTACCTTGACCGCAATGACATAGCGGCCGGGCTTCTCGTATGTGTGTGACGCTGAGATCAATTCAAGGTCGCGGTTCTTGCGCGTGCGGAAGCTTTGCCATTCGTTCTCGAAGATGTACGACCCGGTCCATTGATCTTCGAACATGATGAGTTCGTTATCAGGCTGAACAACGCCAGGCAACTTGCCGTCAGAGAAGGCGGTGTGGGGCGCGCTGATGATTTCTTGGCGGCTTTCGTAATCGAAATCCACCGCCCAATAGTCTACCCAATCAGTCCATTGCTTCGTCAGCACGTCGCGGGTGATAACGCCCTGCTTGTCTTTGCTCAACTTGAGTAGCTGGCCCTGCTCGCAAACGACTTCGCTTTTGCCTTCTTTCATTTCGGCGGCGATGGAATCAGCGATGCCTTGCGAGTAATAGACTGAGAAATCCGTCAGCTCGACTGCCACCGTCAGCTTGTCCTTCTGATCGAAGCGCGGCGTGACTTCGATGTAGGCCACGTCAAAGAAACGCACTTGGCCTTTCTCGACTGCGCGCTTGTCGAAGACTTCCGGCGGAATCGTTTTGGGCGCGAGGTCAATACCCTTCGCCTTCGCTTCATCAAGCACGGCGGGAAAGAGTCCCATCTCAAACTCGAACGCCAGCACGTCCACGCGCGTCGCGCCGCGCTTGCGGCATTCCATAATGACTTCTTCAACAAACAAGCGTCCGACTGGAAGATTGATCGGACCGACAACCACGAGACGGCCGGCGTTCTTGCCGTGAAAGAATCCTGCCTCCGGCAGAGGCTCCGCGCGATAGGCTTTCAAGATCAAGTCGCGGAACTCCTGTTCCTTGCGCGCGAGCGCCTGCTCTTTCTTTTTGCCGCTGAGCCGGCCAGAGACGTTGAGGTAAACCTGGCGTTCATAACGACCAAGGTTTAATACTTCAAACGCGCGGAACGGTTTGCCTGCGGCTTTCGACTCCCGCTGCACTTGAATGAGCCGCTTGCGTGTGGTGTGAATTCCGAACTTGCCGAGGTCGGTGGCGATCCATTTGCGGCCCAGTTTTTCCGCTACTGCTGCTGTGGTGCCGCTGCCGACGAAGAAATCCGCCACTAGATCGCCTGCGTTGCTGCTCGCTTTGACGATGCGCTCGATCAGGGACTCAGGTTTTTGAGTCTTGTATCCTTCCGCCTCTTTAGCGCCGCCAGCAAGATAGGGGATGTCGTTCCAGTTGTCGCTAAGGGGAACGCCGGCCATCTCGTCAAGGAACATGATGCGGCAGCGCTTGATTGGTAAGCCGTTCTTTCCTAACTTGATGCGACCGTGACTACCGGGTACTTCCGTTTGTGGGGCGTTCCAAAGCGCCTCCATGTTTTCAGGAGTCGCCCTCCAACGTGCGACCGTGCCGTGAAAGTCATAGAGCTTCATTGACCCACGAGGATCGAGCATGTTTTCGGACTTGTAGTAACGACCTGATGATAGCTTTCGCCACTCCGCATCGATGTACTCTTGTGTGTAGGGCGTAAATTGTATGTTGAGGCTTACGTTATTCGAACGCCCGAAATACATAATCGAATCCTTAACTTTACCAAGTTGGTCGACTGAGTCGTTGTGGGACGCCGCACGAACCCACGTTACTTCATTTCGGTAATTCGATTTGCCAAATATCTCCTCCATCACAAGCCGAATAGAGCTGTTCGTTCTCCAATCACAATGCACATAGATACTCCCTTCGTTATGCATCAGGTCGCGCATGAGGATGAGCCGTTCGTAAATCATGGCGATGAAAGAATCCGCGCCACGTCCCCAGGTGTCGCGATAGGCGATTTGTTCGAGGAGGTTTGGCTCTTTGTGAAAGGTCTCGCCACCAATCTCGATGTCCATGCTGAAGTCCGCGCCCACGTCGAACGGTGGATCGATGTAGATGAGCTTCAATCCGCCGGTTAGGCTTAAATCATCAGGCGCGCCACCTGACTTTTGCTTCTTCGAGGGTTTTCTTTTTGGCTGGAATCGGAGCTTTGGTGAATTCAATCAATGCCATAATTGTTTAGGTATACGCGAATAAACTTGATAGCCAAACTGGAAGTCTAGTTAGACGAGTTCTAGCAGGCTGCGGAAAAACCGGCGTTTGGGAGCAGTTTACTTTTCATGGATCATTTTCGTTTGGATCTAACTTCTAGCGGCGAACTTTAATGATTATGTCTTGTTGTTTTGATTCATTTTTGCTTC
>JACCVY010000218.1 GCA_013697915.1 Blastocatellia bacterium
GGAGGGTTCCTCGGACTGGACAACATCAGTGTGCTGGATCGCAGCGTCAGGCTGCCCGGTGGGGGCCGGCTCGAGCAGTGCGACGGCACGGGCTGGATGGCGATGTTCTGCCTCAACCTCATGCGCATCGCGCTGGAACTTGCCAAAGACGATCCGGTCTACGAGACGTTGGCGACCAAATTTTTTCAGCACTATGTTTACGTTGCTGCCGCCATGCGCCGGATGGGCGGCGGCGCCGGACATCCTCTCTGGGACGCGGTGGACGGGTTCTTTCACGACGTGATCCGATATCCCGACGGCTCATACAAGCGCGTGCAGGTCCGTTCGCTGGTGGGGCTGGTCCCACTTTTTGCCGCGGAGCGATTGTGCGAATCAGAGCTCCGGCAGCTCCCTTGCTTTCACCGCGATTTTAAGTGGTTCCTGGAAAATCGACCGGAGCTGGTCGCCGCCTGCGTGCGGAAAAATGTATCGGCCGACGCCTACCTGCTGACGGCGGTGGATGACCACCAGATGCACGCGCTGCTGCAGCGCGTGTGGGATCCGCGTGAGTTTCTCTCGGACTTCGGCCTCAGGAGCTTGTCGCGCTATCACCTGGAGCATCCGTTCGTGCTGGATGGGGATCAGGTGTCCTACGAACCGGGAGATTCGCATTGCTGCCTCAAGGGCGGCAATTCCAACTGGCGCGGGCCGGTCTGGTTCCCCACTACCTTCATGATGATCGAATCGCTGCGCAAATTGGGTAAAGCTTACGGGCCACTGATGGAGATTAATAATCCGGTCGCGGAAGAACCGCCGATTACCTTCGATAAGATGGCTCAGGGCTTTGCCGACCGCCTGATTTCGATCTTCACACGCGCTGCCGACGGCAGACGCGCTGTTTACGGCGAGAATGAAAAATTTCAAAACGATCCTTACTGGCGCGACCTGATTTTGTTCTACGAATACTTTCACGGCGACACTGGCTCCGGCCTGGGTGCTTCGCATCAGACCGGCTGGACGGGCCTCGTGGCCTCCCTGATTGACGAATGGCGAAAATAGAAGGTCTCTAGGAAAGTACCAGGGGGTCTGCCGTGAGTAAGCAGAGGGCATTACAGAACCGAGCGCGGTAGCGCCGGATGCTAGAGGCAACTTCCGTGAAAACCGCAGGCGCCATAAGTGGATTTACTGATATCTGTTAAAGAGGCTGGAAACAAGTTCGTCACGTTGATTCGCAATTCGCTCGCGACCGCGCGACACAACTGAATACTCAGTTGACTCTAGCATCCGGCGCTACCGCGCTCGGTTCTGTAATGGCCCTCGTGCTTTATCAAAGTTAACCAGCTCCGCTTTTTTCTTATGTCCGCAACACTTACTTCCGAAGATCTCACAATGCTGCGCGCGCTGGCGCTTCGTTTTCCCACCGTTGACACGGCACTGGCGGAGCTCTCCGCCTTACGGGCCGGTCTCTCTCTGCCCAAGGGCACAGTCCACGTCGTCAGCGATGTGCATGGCGAATACAAAAAGCTCCGTCACATTATCAACAACGGCTCCGGCACGCTGCGTCCACTGGTCGAGGCGCTCTTTGTGAATCGATTGACCGAGGGTGAATTGCGAGAGCTGCTGGCCGTGCTCTACTACCCACGCGAGGCGATGGAGCACTTGAGTAATCTGCTAAGCGACGCAGCGGTTCGCCAGGCGTGGGTGCGCCGCACGCTGCGGTTGCAGTTTGAGGTCGTGCGCCAATTAGACGGCGTCTATCGTCGCGCGCATGTCGTCTCGCTGTTTCCGCCTGCCTACGCGGAGTTGTTTGCAGAACTGCTTCATGAACCGATCAAGACACGCGGGCCGGAATATGTAGACGCGATGATTGACGGGCTTACGGCGTATAGCGCCGACTTCAACGCGGTGCGCGCCGCCTCGCGCCTGGTGCGGAATCTTAGCGCGGCGGAAATCGTCGTGGCGGGTGATCTCGGCGATCGCGGTCCGCGCATCGATCGCGTCATCGACTATCTGATGCAACAGCCCAACGTCTCGATCGCGTGGGGTAACCATGATGTCTTGTGGATGGGCGCCTGTTTGGGACATGAGGCGTTGATCGCGACGGTGGTGCGCATCTCCCTACGTTACCGGCGCCTTTCGCAACTCGAAGAAGGCTACGGTCTGATCATGTCACCGCTCGAGAAGCTGGCGCGCACGGTCTATGCGGACGACGCGGCCGAAAGATTCAAGACGCGCGGCGCCGGACTGCGCGACGATCTCTTGATGGCCAGAATGCAAAAGGCCGTGGCAATCATGCAATTCAAACTCGAGGGGCAACTGAGCCGCGCTCATCCCCAGTGGGAATTGGAACATCGCAATCTGTTGCACAGAATAGATCGCGGCGCGGGGACGGTCGAAATCGACGGCCGCGTGCATCCGTTGCGCGACACCAACTTTCCGACAATTGATCCAAGCGACCCTTATAAGTTTTCCGCGGAAGAGCGCGCTTGCATGGATCGGCTCAAGCAGTCTTTCATTTCGAGTGCTCCGCTCTGGGAACACATGTCGTTTGTAACCAGACGCGGCGCTATGTGGCTGCGTCGGGATCATGCGCTGATTTTTCACGGCTGCTTGCCGGTCAATGAAGCGGGAGACTCTCTTCCTCTCGTCGTCGACGGTCAGGAACACTCGGGCCGCGCTCTTTTTGCCGCGCTGGATTCCGTTGTGCGCCGCGCCTTTCGCAAAGCCGAAGCTGCCGGTCCCGATGCTGACTGGCTTTGGTATCTCTGGACCGGACCGCGCTCTCCGCTCTTTGGCAAAGACCGCATGGCCACTTTCGAAAACTACTTCATCGAAGACAAAGAGGCGCGCAAGGAACACAAGAACCCATATTTCAATCTGATTCACGAGAGCGAGTTTTGCCGTCGAGTGGCAGAAGAATTTGGCGTGACGGAGGACGGGCTGATCGTCAACGGCCACGTGCCGGTCAAAGTTGAAAAAGGCGAAGAGCCGGTCAAGCGCAGCGGCAGCGCGGTGACGATCGACGGCGCGTTCTCCGAAGCCTATGGCGATCGCGGCTACACCTTAATACTCGCGCCCGAACGCATCGCGCTCGCCGAGCATCACCACTTCGAATCAATCTCCGACGCTATCACCTCAGGGGCCGACATCGTACCGAAAGTCTCGAATCTACGCGTCTATGATCCACCGCGAACGATTGCCGACACCGAAGCCGGTGAAGTTGTTCGCCAGGACATCGCTGCGCTTGAAAGACTGGTGCTGGCTTACCAGGAAGGCGCTCTGCTCGAACGCAGCAATTCTCAGCTTTGATCTTCCTTAGCAGATGAAACAAACTATAATCCGGAAACAGTATGAAGACCCATTGGTTATCACCGTGTTGGGACTTCTTAAGTTTTGTGGACAGTTAATAAAGAATAAATTATGAGTAGGGCGCTCACGCTAACCTTCCGACTTCTGACCTGCGGCGCACTATTAACATTTTTGTGTTTCGTGCAACCACGCAAGCTGGAGGCGCGACCCCCGGCGCCGCAGTCTGCGCAGGACCAGGTGAACAAATCGGCTGCAGATAAACTTATCGCAGAAGCCGAACGGTTGCGTAACGCGGGGTCGGCCGACTCACTTCGCAAAGCGATTGAGCGATACGAAGAAGCGTTGCAATTGTATCGGGCTGCACACGATCAGAACAGCGAGGCTGCAACGCTGAACAATATTGGCCTTATCTATGACTCGTTGGGAGAGAAGCAGAAAGCGTTACAGTTTTTCAATCAGGCATTGCCGGTTTTGAGAGTCATCGCGGATCGAAGCGGGGAAGCGGTCGTACTCGGTAACATCGGCTTGGTCTACAGCTCCCTCGGCGACGCGCAACGAGCATTGGATTTCTACAATCAGGCACTGCCAATTCTAAGAGCTGAAGGAAATCTTGGCGGCGAAGCCAGCATACTGAATAACATCGGACGGATTTACGATTCTCTCTCCAACAGACAGAAAGCTTTAGAGCTTTACAACCAGGCACTGGCATTGTGGAAAGCCGCCGGCAATGCCGCCGGCGAAGCTAGCACTCTCACCAACATCGGCTCGGCATATGACGCCCTCGGAGAATCAGGAAAAGCGCTGGAATATTATCGTCAGGCTTTGCTGCTACTGAGGAAGATAGGTGATCGCAGTGGCGAAGGAACTACGCTGAACAACATCGGCTTTCTCAATTTCAGGCGGTCTGATGGAGAAGGGGCACTCGATTACTATGCCCAGGCACTGACACTCTGGCGAGCGCTTGGTGACCGCGACAGCGAAGCCACAACGCTGGAGAACATGGCCAACGTCTACGAATCTCAGGGAGACAAGCAAAAAGCGGCGGACCTGCGCGCCCAGGTGCTGGGCCTTCGAAAGGAGCGTCACCCTGATAGAAAGCCCACGCTGCATATTCTGGCGATCGGGATCGATCATTATCCTCACGGTCCCAGGCACACGCGGCCTGACATGAAGTATCCGCTTTGGAATTTGACAACCTGCGTGAAGGACGCGCGGGATCTTGCTGCCACAGTGGAGACGGCGGCAAGAAGCGGGTTTGAAAAAGTAGATACACACTTGTTGGTCAATAGCACAAAGGCTGAAATCCTTGACGCCTTTGAGAAGATCATTCACGACATCAAACCGCAGGATACATTCATCTTTTCCTATTCGGGACAGGGCTTCAGCGCTCCGCTAAGTAAGACTGGTAAACGCGAGTTTTATTTGATGCCCACGGACTTTAATTCCCGAGTGGGATTGCCGGGCGGAATCTCAGCCACCCTGCTCCGCACCTTATTCACAAAGATTCAGGCTCAGCGGCGCTTGATCATTTTGGACGCAAGAGAGTCGTCCGAAGGTTTCGACTCGCTAGCGACATCTATCGCCGAAGAGAGCCGGTCTCTGGCTGGGCTACTGCAAAGGGACGTGGCCCTTGTCACACTTTCGGAAGGGCCCAGAATAAGTCTCGTGGAAGGTGAAGGCCGGGGGAATGGTCTGTTGACTTACGCGCTGTTGAAGGGAATCAAACGCTCGGTCGATACAGGTGCAAGTGGAATCACGGTCAAGCAGCTTCTCGAATTCGCACGATCATATGTGCAGCAGCGATTGCCGACCATTCCGAACCTCGATCAATATCAGAGACACGTGGAAGTAAGGAGTTATTTTGGTGGTAATGATTTCCCGCTGGTTTATGATCCAACTACTCAGACTAAGAAGGCCCACGCCCACGACATGGCTCGCTCACGGATTCTCAGTCGATATGCCACCGGGCAGCAAGGCGGTCCACAAGGCGATCAGCAGCGGCGTCTCGGAATTGAGGGGCGAACCGATACCGCGCTGTCCCGATCGCCAAGCATTAGAAGAGGGAAGGACTTCGCGTTGCTGATTGCCAGCAACACGTATGACCAGTGGCCCGCTCTGCCTAATCCAGTTCCGGATGCCACAGCAATTGAAGATGAGCTGAAGAACTACTACGGGTTCGAAACAAAACTCGTAGTTAATCCAACGAAGGCCGAAATCGTAGCTGCGCTCAAGACGTACAAAAATGAGCTAAAGTACGGTGAAGATGATCAGCTCTTCATCTTTATAGCCGGGCATGGGGCGTTCGTCGACGATTTTCGGGAGGGTTACATTATCGCCCGGAATTCCCTGAAGGACGATCCCGACGCCTCCACTTACCTTTCTCACTCGCAACTCCGTAACATAATCGATCAGATTCCTTGCAAGCACATCTTCCTTGTGATCGACGCCTGCTTCGGTGGCACCTTTGATGAGACGATAGCGAGGCGCGGCGGTCCCGAAGAGGGCGGATACGCTGAGGTCACCAATCGTGAGTTTGTCTACCGAAAGATGCAATTCGAGACGCGACAGTTCCTTACTTCCGGCGGCAAAGAGTACGTCCCCGATGGCAGGCCCGGGCAGCATTCTCCTTTTGCGCGAAAGTTTTTGGAAGCGCTCCGAAGTTACGGCGGCAGCAGCGGAATCCTTACGATTACCAGGATTCTGTCCTACGTCGAGCGCGTCACTCCGGAACCCCGTCGCGGTGAGTGGGGCGGGAATGAACCTGGCAGTGATTTCATTTTTGTCGCGAGACCGAAATGAGATATCGGACTCCTACCAGAAGATTCGACACACAGTCGCCATCCGCCTGGTCCCCGAGCTTGCATTTGGGCTGATCACGCTTCAAGAATGATATTGCGATGAAAAGAACGACTGGATGGACTTTTCTAATCTCCCTCGTGAATGCGGGTTTGATAGTTTTCGCGGTATACGTAAGCGCAAATGTGTTGGCCCAAACGCCAACTCGACCTAAGCCAGCGCCGAGTCCGCGCCGCCCGCTGCCGAAACCGGTTGGCGGCTCGCGAGGCTTTGAACAGTACGCAAGGCGTGAAGCTTCGTCGCGGCTGGTCGCGGGCGCAGGTACGCGCGGAGCAACAGACCCTGCAAGGCTCCGTTACGAGGAGGGAGAGGCTGCTTATGCAGCGGGCAAATACCAAAAGGCTATAGCGGATTTCTTTGAGGCGGTAAGACTGAGCCCAAACTGGGCCGAGGCCCACTACGCTTTGGCTCTTTCGCTGACCGAAACGCAGAAGCTGAAGGCAGCCATTGAGGAGTTCAAGCGAGTCTTGAAACTCAAAGCCAAATACGAACTGATGGTTCTATCTAATTACAATATAGGCAATGCCTATGTTGACCTGGGCGAATACAAAGAAGCGATCGACGCGTACAAGCAAGCGATTGAACTGAATCCGGAATTGTCCAAGCCGCACAACAATCTGGGTTTGGCGTACGTTGCGTCGGATCAAATTCCAGCGGCCCTCGCCGAGTTCAAAGAAGCGGTGCAATTGAAACCCGATTTTGCTGAAGCACACTTCAATCTTGGAGTTGCTTACCTGCAATCCGGTAAAAAACATGAAGCAGAGGAAGAACAGCAGATACTCACGAAGCTCGAACCGGACCTGGCGACCAAACTGAAAATCTTGATCAAGAAGTAACTCTCCGTCGAGCGAGGCAATGCGAAAGCTTCATCCACAGAATGCAATTATGAACACCTCGCTCAAAATTACTCGGTTTAGCTCACCGGCTTATGACACGGAAAACAATCGTTTGAGCCGGGGACTTTTCCTTTCAAAACGGGCCGCGCTGCAATCGCCTTGTCGTGACAGAGATTGCAGTTGGTGTGGTATGCGATCTCGTTCGTCAGCTTTGTTGGCGCTGGTTTGTCGGCGTAAGTAACGGTGGGCGTCGTCGCACTGTCGTCGCCGGCCTGAAGATGGCAAGCGCGACATGTTTTCACAGGCTTTGCGTCTGCCGCGGCTAACGACGCCGCGGTTAGCACCACAGCTCGCTCCGAAGTCTTCAGCGGTGGCTTGAGGTCGGCGGGAGGTTGGTCCGTATGGTGACACTCCACGCAGGTTAGGACCGTCTTCCCGTCAGGGCTGTAAGTCTTACCCGAGTGATTCTCGTGATTGAAAGGAACCTCTCCATATTTGTCTGACTGGCTGTCTTTATCCAGCACGACTTCCTTCGGCTGCGTCTTGCTCTCTTTTTCCGGCGTCTGCGCGGACGACAATTGTGAATTGGTTCCAGCGATAACCACCGCGATAAAAGCCAGCATGACAATCAGAACAATTTTCAGGTTCATGATCTCCATCCCTCTAGATGTTGTTAAGCGGCGCCTTTGATTGGATTGGGGAGAACTCGCAAAGACTCTGACGAGCAACACTCAAACTCAGTTGCCAAATCTCAAGTCCGCGCAATCTTAATTGGCGAATAGGACAGTGTCAAACACTGATTCGTTTGGTACTGGTGCATCAATTTCATTGAGTTGATGCCATTACGCAGCGAGGGCGAGTGGTTACAGAGCGACCGGATCCCACATTCAACCTGCAATCGACAATTTCGCCGGCAGAAAGACGTGTAGTTCACGGTTGAGTGCTTGGATCCGGTCGCCCCTGGTTCTGTAATGAGTGCTTCTTTAGCAACGGTTGGGTTTCGGGCTGATTGCAGACTTGCACCAGTACCGATTCGTTAGACCTCAAGCCTTAGCCTGGACGCCAGACTTACATCCCTAGACGAAACGTCGATCCGGTATGACAGCGCCGGCAATCTTTGAATGCCAGATCGCCTCCAAATGATCGCTTGCCGTTGTGACAGGTCAGGCAGCTCTGTCCTCCGCCGGTAACAAAATGTTCGGCAGCGCGCGGCGAGCTGACTTGTCTTCCCTGAGGCAATCCCGCGCTTAATGTGTGACAACTTGCGCATTCGAGACGTTGGCGTGACGCGTGTTTTGAATGAACGAAACCGACGCGGAAAGCGCTCGCGTTCGTTGCGGTGCGCGCAAACGCTTTCTGATCATGACAAACCCCGCACGAAGCAATCTCCTTGCCGCTAGCGGCTTTGCTTGAAGGTGTATGGCAACTGTAACACTGGCTGTGAGCATTCAACCCGACCGGAATCGTCAGCGCGACACCCCGGTTTAGCGATCTGTGACAAGCAACGCAACCATTTGGCGGTCGCGCGGCGCCAGCCATGTGCTGCGCATGATCAAACTTGACGTTGAAACTCTCTTTGAAAACTGTCGGGAAACTTTTCAGAGGCGGCTTTCCACTGCTCGCATCCGTGTGGCAGATCTCGCACATTGGAACCATCGCTGTGACGAATTGGCCGAGGTGACAACTTTGACATGCCGGGTGCCCGGGAAACCGAGGTGTGATTGAGTTGTCACCGCTTCGCTGATGACAAGACCCGCATGCTTGCGCAGCGTGACGTGGGCTTGTGTGTTTGAAGGTCGAGTAATCAAGATCGGGGCCTTGAGCAGTCAGCAACATTAACGGCGGAAACGATTGTGCGGCAGCAGGATCCTTTTCGATCATCGAAAGGCCAGGAACGGCTGGGATGAGCAGACAAAGGACGAGACACGCACGCCGATGCCTCAGGACCGGGGAGAAGAACCGGCCAAAGGGGAAAGCTAATATCTTGTCTCGTTTTGCCAAATCTACTTATCCTAAAAGTGCCATGGCATGGCTGTTAGGAGGCTTTTTAGTTCCCACATTAGTCGTATGACATTTGACGCATTTAAAACTCTCGGGCGCTTTGTTGTGGTTGTTCAATTCCTCATTGAGCACCTTCTGATGGCAACTAGACGTGGCGCAAGAGGGAAAGATAGGAACGTCAGGTTTGAGACCCTGCAACGTTGCTGCTTTCGTGATGTTGATGTGGCACGTGGCGCATTCGCCCACATGGTTGTTCTTTTCTCCTCCCCCCTCGTGCCTAAACTTCAGTGAAATTCGCGGGTGAATATCAGGCGCGCCGAGTTTATGGCAGCCGGCGCAATTGTTCCGGGTAGGTTCCTGTTTGGCCCAATGGCAGTTGAAGCACAAGGCGTGATTGTCAGGCGACGCTTTAAACGTACCGGTTGGAGGCTGGTAGGCGTCAACCCAGCCGGTGGCGGGCGCGACCGGCGCTTTTGTACTAGCGCCATGACAAATTTCGCAGTTGTTATATTTCTTCGTTTTGTCATCCGGCGCGTGCGCTAATCTGACAAAGGAACTGCTGGCTAACTGAACAGAGCCTGGTCGCGAGCGCAGCGCTGCGATAACGTCCTGGTGTTTGTCGTGCGGAAACTCGATTTTGAACTCCTGAGGCCCGCTCGGTTTGCGGAAACTCGAGCGCGCATCATCACGTGGGGAAATCTTTGTATGGCAGACGCCGCACATCACCGGCTTCGCCCCTTTAAAGAACTGCGCGCGATGACAACGAACGCAGGCGTTGTGCTCGGGGAAGTCAGCCACGTCAGGAAAGGCATCGAGGCCGGGATAATCTTCAGTCTTCTGCCAATTTACGGTCGGCACGAGGTGACAGGTCTTGCAGGCCCCTTGATGTTCTTTAGTAGCGTGCGAGAATCTTGAGTAATTGATCGCGGGTTTCCTCGTGGCTCGTGGCCTTGCAACTCGGCGCGCTCCGCGCTTCTGTCCGACTACTGCACCACTGTGTGAGAATTGCTGCGGATAAAAGACGAAAATGAGCGCCACCAGTGCGAGCACGAGGGATGTGACTGTGTAGCGTTTCATCGGATCAATTGCCGGAGGTTGCGCCGCGGTCATTTGTTGGGCGCAGGACATGCGGGCAGCGGCTTATCCACACTGCGGCATTTGATGTTCTTTACATCTCGCGGATCCTTATTTCCCGGGTTCGAGATTAGGAATGGCTTCTCCGTTGCCAGGTCACCGGCTTTCACTTTTACTTCACAATTCCAGAGGGCTGCGTCGTTGCCGGCGATTTCAGTGGGCACAATGTTGGAAATAACGTAGGTCCCGGGTTCCAGGTCAGTAAAATAGCCAGTGCCGTTCAAATCAGTCATGACAGACATGACCTTAACTTTTGAAAGCTGTTCAGCCTGTTTGGTGAAAGCTTGCAGTTCCTCCTGCCGCCGCTTGTAGAAGCCGTCGCGAATTTGGTCGGACAGGTTTACCGTCAGCCACTTGCGCGCCAACTCGCGACTGCCAAAGTTTTTTTCGCCTGCGTCTACTGCATCCTTAAACTCGCGAACCGCGTCAGCGCCCTCGATGTCTTTCGCTTCGACTTCCCGACAGTAAACCGATTCGCAGTCGCTCTCTTTCAACCAACGGATCAAAGCCTCGCTCACTCCCAACCCGCGGTAGTAACAGTCGCGTGAAAGTAACGCTTGCTGTTCAATGCTTTGAATTAAAGTTTTGTTATCTTCCAGCGAACCTTTGATCAAAAAGAAACGCTTGCGCGAAAGGCCCTTGGCTTTAGTGCCTTCACCAAGTCCTACTCTTACTCTCAACCTGATTACCCCGCGCAGATCCGCTGACGGGTCACTTTGTGTTTGCGCGACGACTATTACGGCCAGACTGGTCAACAGCGCGAGGCCAAGGGCAGGCCAGGTGATTTGTCTTGAGATTATTCGCATCATCCGCAGGGTCTCGCGGCGTTGCTTGGCGACTATAGATTGGGGCTGCGCGGGAATTTCACAAAAGGCAAGCGCACGCCCCGAACAAACACTTGATCAGAACGGGTGGCCGTAGGAGGAGAAAATCCGTTTCCGCCCGCAGCCGAGATTAGGTCATCTTGATCAACTCCGTCTCCGCTGATGCCGATAGCGCCGACTAACACGCCGTTCTTGTACAGGGGAACGCTGCCGGGAAATATCTGGATGCCATTCGGGAGGCTCGCTATCGACGTGCAGGGAACGCTGGCGCCGACAATTGCAGCCTGAAAATTTGTCTTAATCAAATCGAGTTGAAGCCCGACGTTGAAGACGCTCCATTTGTTAATCTCCGTGCTGAAGGGTCCTGCCGCAGTGTTATCGATACCATCCGGAAAGAAAGGACGATGCAAGAAACCAACGGCGCGATCAGAGAAGGCAACCGAGCCGTCCAGTCTGAGGCCGTCCGCCGCTGCGCGATCCACATAGGATCCAAGTCCAGCGCTGCGTAGCAGCGTGGCTGCATTTGCAGCTGAGAAGAACGCTGCGGTTCTGGCCTTCTGAACGGAAACGTCAAAACCGAAAACGGGTGCGTCTTCCTGGCGGAACAGACCGAGTACGCGTCCTTCGGTATCTACGACGGCTATCGACACGCGCGCATTACTACCCAGCGCCTGGCGAATGGCCGCACGGGTAATATTTGCCTGTTGAGCAGCGTGCGAAATGATCTGATCCACGTCGGCAGCAGTAAGCGAATTTGGTCCACCCGAGGGACTGGAGATGAAGGGGAAAAATCGTGGGTCTGTTTCGCCTCGAATGCCGCCGACAACGACCGAGGTAAAAGCAGACGGCTGTGCGCCGCGAATAGGAAAGAAAGGATCTACTGCTCCCGGCAAGCTCGCAAATGGGATTGCTGATGGTTGGAGCACTGCCGACGCGTTGATGAACGGCAACCTGATACCGTTAACCAGGATATTGTCGGCCCGAATCAACGAAGGAGTTTCAAAACCTCTCACCGCTGAAAGTGCGATGACTTCTTCAAAGGGCAAGTCAAAATCTGAAGGGTCGCGGTCAATCCCGTAAACGCCATCGCCTTCAATTCCGACTCCTCCCTGGGCAACGCCATTTGTATAGATCGGCATGCTGCCGGGATCTCCCGATAGTCCCAGCGGCAGACCCGGCTTCTTGATGTCTGAACAGGGCAGAGAAGAGTACTGGACGCCATAAAGTGGGCCACCCGATTGAAAGGCCACACCGGGCGGAAAGTGCTCCTGAATGATGAAGCTGGCGGTTCGTGTCGTGAAGGCATTTCCCGAGGTGCTGAAAAGTGCTGCGGTCCCTGCCTTGGAAATCGCGCCCAGCTTCGATTGTAGCCGTGTTCCTTCCAACCCGATTGGCACCAATCCCGTGATTGGATCCGGCGTTTGCAACGGGCCGCCACCACGGATTTGCATGGTAGTGGGCGCCCCTGTCATGCTGAATAAGCCGAGAACGTTGCCTTCGCGATCGGTGACCGCAACAGTTACTGCCCGGTTCAAAGCGACTGCGGCGGAGACCGCCTGAACGATGATTGTTTGCACTTCGGCCGGACTCAAAGTGCCTGCTGTGATCGGGTTAGAGGGAAAGTCGGGCAGGAGCGGTCCGGGCGTTGGCACCGCACCCGGATCGTCCGGAGGGCCTCCGCCAACGTGTCCAATTCCAACCCGAACTCGATTACTGGCGTTGCCTTTGTAATAGACCCGCACTAGAACATCCCCAACGTCCCCCAGTTGTTCATTCAGCTTGACCACCACCGAAGTGGCCCACGTCTGGTCGGGGACCGGGCCGACGTATTCCACCGTCAGCGAATAGATTTGATGCGATTCGTCTTCGGCGTCCGCGGTAACTAGTTCAATCCCTTCACCTGCCGCCAGGCGCAGGTTTCCTGCCATGAGCATTATTCGCGTGCATTTGTCGGCTGCAAATGAAACAGCGGCTCTAGGCGAGAAGGGTTCGCGCTTCTTGGTTACCGAGTCGATCACCACGCCTCGCGTCGAGAGGGCGTCACTGAACAAGACCGGCCGGCTGGATTGCGCCGAAGTTGTGTTAACGGTTTGAAAGTCAACTTGAGCTGACAGTAGAGAGAGCATGAAAAGTGTCAGAACAAAGCGAGGGCTCCTTCCGCTTCTCCGTCTGCTCATAGAATCTGGCCTGTTGATGCGGATCACGATAACTCACTGTAACTACTGCACGAAACGTGGTGGACAATTTATCACTAAACAGTGATCAGTCAAGCTTGTTTATTCGCAGATTGATAATCGATGGGACAAAAACGCTTGACTCCAGTTGAGAGCTAAACTATTTTCGCATGCAACAAAAAGATACTTGCGCATCAAAACAGGATGACTTTCCGTGGTTCCTAACCGCGTTCATGAGGACGGCAGATTATGAAGAACTCAAGCGTCAGCCTGATCACCGCGCTTGTGGCCACAATAATGTTTGTGGCCCCGTTCTCTGGCGGCGTGACGCTCAAGGATAGCTCGGCGTCAGTTCGCGATCGTAACCGCGCACTGGATCCCTCACATAATCGGCAGGCAGTCAGCGCCGGGGCTCGAGCAACGGCCAACCCGGAAAAGCCACCAGCAACAACGCAAGCCGCAAGAGTAATCGGCAAGATTGCCTTCGCGAGTGATCGCGATGGCAACTTTGAGATCTACTCGATGGATGCGGATGGTGGTGGACAGACTCGCTTAACTGAAACCCCGGCGGAAGACTATGGCCCCGCCTGGTCACCAGATGGTACCAGGTTAGCATTTGTCAGCACTCGCGATGGCAACGCGGAAATCTATGTGATGAATGCTGATGGCACGGGACAGACGAGGCTGACCAACAACACTGCCAGTGATCTAACTCCGGTATGGAAACCTGATGGGTCGCAGATCGGGTTCGTTAGTAATCGCGATGGCAACGACGAAATCTATTTGATGAATCCGGACGGGAGCAATCAAACAAACCTTACTCAGAACCAGGCGGACGATTCTTCGTTCTCCTTCTCACCGCAGGGAAACGTGATTACGTTTTCGAGCGCGCGCGAAGACGGCGACTTTGATATTTACACCATGAATGCCAACGGCGGCGGAGTAGTTAGGCTAACTACCTCAGCAGGAGCTGACATCAACCCCACCTGGTCCGCACAAAAGATCACTTTTCAGACAAATCGTGATGAGAACGACGAAATTTACTCGATGGGCTTCAATGGTGGTAACCAAACGCGACTGACCAACAACCCGGAGTTTGACATTGACCCGGCACAATCCTCTGACGGAACGCGCATCTGTTTTGCTACGGCGCGCGACGGCAACCTTGAAATTTATTTAATGAATGCTGACGGAACAAGTCTGGTCCGGTTGACGAATAATAATGCTGCTGACATTCAACCTGCTCTGCAGCTAAACGGGGTGATTCCCTTGCCACCATCTCCGGGCGCTGCCAGCGTGCAGTTCAGCGCCAGTAACTACAGTGTTAACGAGGGCGACGCGTTTGCTACCCTAACAGTTATACGAACCGGCGACACCAGCGGGATCTCGACCGTCGACTTTGCTAGCGTTAATGGCAGCGCTACGAACCGTGCAGATTACACCTATCATTTCGGTACACTGAGGTTCAATCCGGGCGAGACAAGCAAGACCTTCATAGTATTGATCACCGACGATGTGTTCATTGAAAATGACGAGACGATTACAGTAACGCTCAGCAATCCGACCGGAGCCGTGCTGGGAGGTTTGAACACGGCGACGTTAGTGATTGTGGACAATGATTCGGCGCCACCGAATGTGAATCCGATTGACAACGCCCGGTTCTTCGTAACTCAACATTACGCGGATTTTCTAAATCGCGCGCCCGACCAGTCAGGCTTGGATTTCTGGACGAATCAAATCACGGAATGCGGCAACAATTTGCCCTGCCTGCAGTTGCGGCGCATCAATGTTTCAGCAGCCTTCTTCCTGTCGATTGAGTTTCAGCAAACCGGCTATCTTGTCTACCGAATATACAAGGTTGCTTACGGCAATCTGCCTGGCGCGCCCGTCCCTCTCAGGCTGAATGAGTTCCTACCGGATACGCAGCAGATCGGTCTGGGCGTCATCGTCGGGGCGACGGGTTGGGAGCAGCAGTTAGAGAACAATAAGAACGCTTTTGTTCTGGATTTCGTTTTGCGTTTGCGTTTTACCGCGGCTTACCCGATGACGATGTCGCCGGTGCAGTTTGTTGACGCGCTCTACGCGAACGCCGGTGTGACGCCTTCGGCCACAGAGCGAACAGCGGCCATCAACGAGTTTGGATCAGCCACGACCACTGCTGACACGGCGGCGCGTGCGCGCGTGCTGCGCCGCGTGACTGAAAACTCGAGCCTGGCGCAACAGGAGTTTAATAAAGCGTTTGTGCTGATGCAGTACTTCGGCTACTTGAGAAGAAATCCAAACGAGGCGCCAGATACGGATTTTAGCGGCTATAACTTCTGGTTGAATAAGCTCAACCAGTTTAACGGCAACTTCATCAACGCCGAGATGGTGAAATCGTTTCTGGACTCCGGCGAGTATAGACGGAGGTTTGGACCATAGGGTGAGGAGTGCAAAGGAAATTAAGGCGACGCAAGTTGGCGGCATTTGAAGAGGAGTAATAAGATGCATTTCGTAAGAACAAAGTCCCTGGTCAGCGTTTTTGTATTGCTGCTCGTGATCGCCATCGTTTTGGCTCCGGCAAACAGACTTGAGGCTGCCGATCATGGGGATGCGCCCCTGACAGCTCACGATCTTGGCGCGGATCTGAACGACGCCTATATGTTTTTCGACCCAAACGACAACGCGCGAGTGATCATGATCATGACGGTGCATGGTTTCATCGTACCCGGCGAGAACAGCAATTTCGGAATTTTTGATCCGGCGCTTCGTTACCGCTTCGAGATCGAGACTACCGGGGATGCCAAGCCGGATGGATTCATCGACGTCCGGTTTTCGCCTCGGGTGGCAAACGCCGCCGGGGTTCCGCAGGCACAGACTGCGACGATTAGCTTGCCGAATGGCATAACCTTTACCGCGCCCTCAACCAATTCCAGCAATAGCGCCGACGCAGCGCCAACTCCCGTGCTAACAACTGATGCGCAGAGCGGCGTGATCTTTTTCGCCGGTCTGACAGACGACCCGTTCTTTTTCGACATCCCCGCGTTTGCTCGTTTTAATGGATCAATCCGGTCTGGCGCTCCGAACCCAGGGGTATTCAGTCGTGGCCGCGATACATTCGCGGGTTATAACACGCTGGCAATCGCGTTTAGCATTCCCCTCTCATTCATTCGAGGGCCCGGCAATGAACTTGGCTTATCTTGCGATACGCAACGACGGAGCCCGCAGCTCTACAACTCGAGAACTGGGGAAGTGGCCGGTGCGGGGAGGTGGGTCAACGTAGATCGCGAAGGCGTACCTGCCGTGAACGTGGCGCTCGTCCCGTTCAACCTGAAAAACACTTACAATGCCGCCAATTCCGTTGACGATGCGAACGGCAGATTCGCTCCAGGCATAGTTGATACGTTGCAGAATTTCTATAAGACCGACGCGACGAGCATAGGCATCCTGGCCAGCGTCGCTGTGACCAGAGGCGACATTCTGCGTCTGGATCTTACGGTGCCTAATACAGGCTCTAATCCGCAGGCTTCATTTCCGGACGGGAGAAGATTAACCGATGATGTCATCGACATCCTGTTGACGCTGATCAATAACCGGCAGCCATTGGGCGATAACGTAAACGGCAACGACGTGCCGTTAAGGACCAGCTTTCCTTTTCTGGCCCCGTCACAGCAGCCGCGCGTGCCGGGCACGACTGATGACAACACGCGCAATTAGTCTTCAGCCAATTCGCAGAATGAAGAGGCAAGAGTGGGCAAGACATTCCCTGACAACGGTACTGACCTCATGGGACTGCAACTATCGCAATTGACCGTGGAGTCAAAACTGGATCATCACCTTGGCAACCTGGCCGTCGGCCTTCATTCTTGATTGCATGCATCTAAGCTGGAAAATTCTTACTAGCGCTGTCCTGGGTACTGTCATCATGCTGGCGCTGAGTTCTTGTGCGCGAAGGGCGACGAATGTCCAAACTGCAGCGGCGGAAACCTCTACTCCGGATGTTGGCAGTGCTAAGTTGAGCAAGAGCGGCCAAACAAGCATGGTGGCCGTACGATTTCTTGAGGACCGTGTCAAAAGCGATCCCGATGATGTGATCGCCCTTCAGAAACTTGCTAACTATTACCTTCAGCTCCATCGCGAAACTGCCGACATACGGTATTTGGAACTAGCTTTACGTTCGGCACGATCCTCACTCCGTGTGCTTCCGGCCGACCAGAACCTGAGCGGCCTCCTTGTACTTGCCCAGGCCGAATATCAGACTCACGATTTCAGCTCCGCTCGTGATCACGCAAAGGAGCTAACGGAGTATCAGCCGCGCAAGTCTTACGGTTATCAGGTTCTGGGAGACGCCTTGCTGGAGCTGGGCGACTACGAGCAAGCCGAGCAGGCTTACCGCAAGATGGAGGAACTCGATCGCGGAAGCGTTGCGACCGAGACGCGGCTGGCCCACCTCGCAGTGCTTCAAGGCGACCCCACAACAGCGCAGCGCCGGTATGTGATTGCGCTGGCTCAGGCAAAGGCCGCTTTAGTTCCATCTGCAGAGTCGATCGCCTGGTGTCATTGGCAACTCGGGGAAACCACTTTCGCAATTGGTGATTATCCGGCTGCGGAGCGGCACTATCGTGATGCGCTGACGACATTTCCCAACTACTTCCGGGCCCTCGCGTCGCTCGGTCGCATTCGCGCTGCTCTGGATGATCGCGCAGGCGCAATCGAGCAGTACGAGCACGCCGTTCGCATTGTCCCCGACCCGCAGTTTGTCGCGATGCTCGGTGATCTTTACAAACTCGCAGGACGCGACAAGGATGCCGCTAGCCAGTATTCACTGGTCGAAAAGATCGCGCGCCTGAACGAACTCAATGGGGCGCTCTACAACCGACAGGTCGCTGTGTTCTACGCAGACCACGATCTGAAACCGGAAGAAGCCTACGCGAAGGCATTGAGAGAATATGGAGTGCGGCGCGACATCTATGGCGCTGACGCGCTTGCCTGGACAGCGCTTAAGTCAGGCAAGATCGCCGAGGCACAGTCAACAATCAAAGAAGCGTTACGTCTGGGCACAAAAGACGCGCGACTCTTCTATCATACTGGCATGATTGCCCAAGCAGCCGGAGACAACAGCGGCGCGCGCGATTACCTGAAACGCGCACTGACGCTCAACCCGCAGTTCGATCCGTTGCAAGCTCCAATTGCGAGGAAGACGCTGGAACAATGAGATCGGCGAAACATTCAGAAAGGGCAATGATGAGCAGAGGGCTGTCGGAGCGGGCTAGCCGCACGACATTAACGATTCTACTTGCGCTACTTTTTGTCTCTGGCTTCCCACTCGCAGCGTTCGCACATCCACTCGGCAACTTCACCATCAACCATTTTGCGCGGATTGAAGTGGGCAGCGAGCAGATTAAGCTGCGCTACGTGATTGATATGGCCGAGATTCCCACGTTTCAGGAATTGCAGGCAATCACGGCGAACAGTGACGGCACGCCGTCAAAAGTTGAACTCGACGTCTACGTCGAGCGCGTTGCCGCAAAATATGCTGACGGACTGCTGCTGATTGTCGATGGCGTGCGCCGCCCGCTTCAAGTCTTAGCGAAGAACATAACTTTGCTACCAGGCGCCGGTGGACTGCAAACGATGCGCCTCCAGTGTGATCTCGTGGCGCCGGCGAGCAGTAGCCAGGCTGTGCGCCATTTGCAATTCGAAGATAGCAATTACAGCGAGCGCATTGGCTGGCGAGAGCTGGTTATCTCGCCTCTTCCGGGAACCCCCGTTTTCAATAGCTCGGTTTACGGCAGCGCGGTCACGGATGAACTGAAGAGTTACCCGGCGGATCTGCTCGCCGCGCCACTGGATGAGCGCCGGGCGGAACTTTCATTCACAGCTGGCCCGATTCCACCTGGCAGTCATGCGCTTCGCGCGCGCAATGGACGTCCGGTTGGAGTTGCGTCACGCGATCGGCTCGCAGAATTGATCGCCGTCCCGGAACTTACTGCGGGCGTCGCGCTCTTCGGTCTTTTGTTTGCGGTGCTCCTCGGCGGACTGCATGCAATGTCACCCGGTCACGGCAAAACTATTGTGGGTGCTTACCTGATAGGCTCGCGAGGAACCACTCGCCATGCTGCTTTCCTCGGACTGACGGTAACGATCACACACACTGCGGGAGTGTTCGCATTGGGAGTTGCCACGCTGCTGGCTTCCGAGTACGTCGTGCCAGAGCGATTTTTTCCAATACTGAGTCTCGTATCAGGAGCAATAGTAGTGGGCCTCGGTTTTGGTCTGCTGATTCGCAGATTGCGTGGAGTGCTCGGCGGGCATTCGCACGGTCACGTGTATGCGCATGATGACCACACGCATGCTCACGATAGCCAAATGCCTTCGCACGATCATGATCAGACCATAGATCCCACGATGCCACCCTCGCATGGCGGGCGAACGCACACTCATCTTCCGCCGGGCGTCGATGGTTCCGGAGTCACCTGGCGCAGTCTGCTGGCGCTTGGCATCTCGGGCGGAATTCTGCCGTGTCCGTCGGCGCTGGTGGTTCTGCTGGCAGCGATCTCACTTCATCGCGTTGGCTACGGTCTACTGCTTGTTGTCGCGTTCAGTCTTGGTCTAGCTGGCGCGTTGACTGCTGTCGGCTTGGCGTTTGTTTATGCAGGTCGTCTGGTCAAGTCAACTGGCAGGTTTGGCAGGTTAGATCGCTTAGCGCGGGTATTACCAATCCTGAGCGCGCTTGTAATCACTTGCGCGGGAGCCGCTATCTGTTATGGCGCTCTGGGTCAGGCAGGACTAAATCTTTCCAGCTTCCTCGGTCAGCTAACTGCGCAGTTGGCCGCGATGTCTGTGAATGCCGGACCGTCGTTCCCTTCAGTGGGCGCGCTCGGAGTGCTGGGCCTGGGGCTCATCTACGGGCTCAAGCACGCCACGGAAGTTGATCATATTGTGGCCGTCTCGGCAATTGTCAGCGAACATCGGAAACTGTCGCGCGCTGCGATTGTCGGTGGATTGTGGGGAGCGGGGCACACCGCAGCGCTCGTGATCGTCGGCGCTGGTGTACTGGCGTTAAGGATCGCGATCCCATTGCGTGTCGCAGGCTGGCTGGAATTTGGCGTTGCCCTGATGATCATCGGGCTGGGGATGGCGGCTTTCAGACGCGCGCTGCGCGGTCGCGCTGACTTTCATTTCCACAGACATGCTCACCGTGATCTGCGCCACGCACACGTCCATTTTCACGAGCTTGACAGCCAGCACATTGGTCTGCCCGAATCACACTCGCACACGGTTGCGCGCGTGGGGCTCAAGCCCGTGATCGTTGGCGCAGTGCATGGTTTGGCGGGATCTGGCGCATTGACCCTGTTGGTGCTCACACAGATCAACTCGTCTCTACTTGGTCTGCTCTATCTCGGTGTTTTTGGGATTGGTTCGATCATCGGGATGCTTTTGATGTCAGGTCTGATAGGGCTGCCATTCGTCCTCAGCTCGAGAAAGCTAAACGGGATTCATTACAGCTTGCAATTGGTTGCGGGCGTGTTGAGCATGGCTTTTGGAATCTGGTATGCCTACGAGACGGGGATTGCCAGTGGTCTGATGAGATCTCTGACGGTAGTCTAGGATCTTGCGCGAAAAGAGTTCGACTCGCTTTGGATTTGTAGCAATCCGCAGGAGTAACGGCTGTCCTAATATTTTGGTACTAGCGTTCGCAAAGCTTCGATGCGAGATCAACTTTTGCCACAGGTGTCGCGGCGCGTTTTGCTGCTCGTGCTCCTCATTGCGACAGCGGGAGGCAGCGTGTTCGCCCAAGGCCAGGGGCGAATCACTGGAACAGTTCACAATGCCGCGAGCGCGGCTGCAGCCGGAGTCATTGTCGTAGCCGCGAACCAGGTTACAACGCGAGTTAAGCAGGTGAAGACCAACCCTGACGGAAGCTATTCAATCCGCTTGCCGGCCGGCGCGTACCGGCTTACGGTTGCATCACCCTACGCAGCGAAGTTTGATAAGGACAAGAATTACGGCGAGTTTGCACTGGCGCGCGGTGACAGGCTGGAGAATGTGATCGTCGAGGCCGGAAAAGATACTGTCGTTGAGGTTGTGGTTGAAGAGATCAACACCGCGGCCGTGGCTCCCGAGAGTGGCCAAGAAGGACCCACGGGTTACGGCGGCAAGAAGACCGTCCCTTCGGCGCCACAGACTGCGCCCGATCGACGTGAGGCTCGCGACCGGTGGCGCATCGGTTTTCCGGAATACGATCGCTATGGCGACCGCGCCGCCCGCGGACGCGATATTCCATTCAAGCGCGGACGATGGTGGGATCCTTACAACCAGAGTGTGTTGAAAGGCGACTATCCAATCAAAGGCAACCAGACCTTCATGATTCTTTCCGCTGTAAGCACCACGACCGTTGAGCAAAGACGCGCCCCAACACCTTCAGGCATCAGCAGCGATGAGCCCCGCAGCGCCGAATTTTTTGGTCAGCCGGAGCAGTTTGCCGCTAGCGAGACTATTCAGTTTAGCTTTGAACTTTTCCATGGCGACTCAACCTTCAAGCCGCGCGACTGGGCGATCAAGATCTCGCCGACGTTTAGCATTCCCAACTATCTAAACGCCCGCGAAAACGGCGTAGTGAATATCGATGTCAGACGAGGCACGAATCGCACCGACACCCATATTTCGTTTGAGGAAGCGTTTGGCGAAGTTAAGCTTTTTGACGTTAACTCCAACTACGATTTCGTTTCCGTCAGGGCAGGGATTCAGCCGTTCTCGTCGGACTTTCGCGGCTTCATCTTCTCCGACAACAACCTCGGCCTTCGTTTCTTCGGCGCGGCGGACAACAATCGAATTCAGTTTAACGCTGCCTACTTCTCGATGCTGGAGAAGGATACGAATAGTGGCTTGAATCGCTTCGAGACGCGCCATCAAAATGTTTACATAGCGAATGTCTATCGTCAGGACTTCATCCGCAAGGGCTTTACGATCCAGGGAAGTGCCCTCTATAACGACGACCGCCGCAGCCTCAAATATGATCGCAACGGATTCCTGGTTCGTCCGGCCTTAATCGGTGATGTTCGTCCACACGCGATCCGGGTCGGCTACGTGGGGATAAATGGCGACGGCCACCTCGGCAAACTGAATCTGACGCATTCTTATTACTATGCGTTTGGCCGCGACGATCGGAATCCCATTGCTGGTCGCAGCGTAAGAGTCAGATCAAGCATGGCCGCGGTTGAAGCCTCGCTCGATCACGACTATTTGCGCTTCAAGGGCTCTTTCTTTTTCGCGCAAGGCGACTCAAATCCAACGGACGGCAAAGCCACAGGCTTCGACGCCATCTTCGACGATCCAAACTTTGTTGGCGGGCAGTTCTCCTACTGGAATCGCAACGGCATCAGATTGACGCAGACGGGCGTTGGACTGGTTCAGGGAAACAGCATCTTGCCGAGTTTGCGTAGCAGCAAAACTCAGGGGCAGGCAAACTTTGTAAATCCCGGAATCTTTATCTACAACGCCGGCGTGGATGTTGACGTGACTCAGCGTCTGAAAGCAATTTTTAATGTGAACTATCTGCGGTTTCATCGCACCGAGCCGCTGGAATATGTCCTTTTTCAAAATCACATTCGACACGATATCGGCTGGGATTACAGTTTGGGCGTTGCTTACCGGCCGTTCTTAATTAACAACGTGACGCTGACGTTCGGCGCTAACACATTGCAAACAGGACGCGGCTTTCGCGACATCTTCACGGACCGCTCGCGCAACTGTCCGCCGAACGTCGGGGATTTCTGCGAACCCGACGTCATCAGTCCACGCAAGCCGCTGTATTCTTTGTTTGCGCAGTTGAAGTTGGTTTTTTGATTGTTCAAAGGGGCGTTTTGTTTACCGCTTCGTTGTTGACTTTTCTGATCCACCAGCCTTTGTAATACAAAGGGACAACTTCTTGCTTTCCTGGCAAAGGTTTTGGTGGCGTGTTGTTGGAAGTAAGTTAAATGCTTTCTTTCACCGATCGATTTGGTTGCGGCTAAAAGCTGCGCTGTGTTCTCTGTGTCTCTGTGGTGAACGTTCCTTGATCTGAAATCATGACTAGAACCACATTGGTCCTAACTTTAATCGCTTCGTTGTTCAGCGTTGCGCTGGGCTTCACCGTCTTCTCCAGGAGGGAAGAGTCGAGGGCCACCGCAAGCCTTTTAGATCGAGAAGCGATTCAAACGACATCCCGCAACGCAACGACGTCTTTCCGCGACAGCAGCCAGGATCAGTCGACTCAAACACCCAGAGTCGAGGGCTGCATCTCCTGCCACGGGCAAATCGAGCCGATGCACAAATACGGCACAACCGAAACTCTGGAGAAACTCGACAAGGAGGGCAAAGACGCTTTCCGCCTGACGTGCACCGCCTGCCACGGCGGCAATCCTGTGCCCCGAAAGATCAGCGACGACCAGGCGGAGATCGAGCGCGTTAAGCGCGCTTCGCACGTCCAACCGCGCTTCCCGGAAGAATGGAAACGCGACGGCAAATATACCGGCGCCAATCCAGAACGCACCAACACGCTGCTGGCGCGCGAGAGTTGGGAGTTTGTTCGCTTCATCAATCCCGGCGACATACGCGTAGCGGCGAAAACGTGTGGCAGCAGCGGCTGCCATGAAGCGCAAACGAAGAACGTGGCGCGCAGCATGATGGCCCACGGCGCGATGCTCTGGGGCGCCGCGTTCTACAACAACGGCAACTTCCCGCTGAAAGACGCGCGCTTTGGCGAGAGCTACAACGAATCGGGCGCGCCGCAAACACTCATCCAGACGCCCGCGCCCACGGCTGAACAGCGGCGCACCCAGGGACTGCTAACTTTTCTCGAGCCGCTGCCGCGCTGGGAGATCTCGCAACCCGGCAACGTGCTGCGCGTTTTCGAGCGGGGAGGGAAGCGCCGGCTGGAGGTAGGAATCCCTGACAAAGATGAAGACCCGGGCAAACCGGACAAGGGCTTGAGCCCTCGTGGCTTTGGCACTGCCCAGCGAACTGATCCAGTTTTTCTGGGAATCCAAAAAACGCGGCTACTCGATCCGACACTCAACTTTCTCGGCACCAACGATCATCCGGGCGACTTTCGTTCGTCAGGCTGCACTGCCTGTCACGTGATCTACGCGAATGATCGCGACAAGTCACATTCGGAGTCGTATCAGGTGGCGGGCAACATGGGCTTTTCAAAAACCGCCGACACAAACATTCCTAAAAACGAATCGGGCCACCCCATCAAACATCAGTTCACCAGTAAGATTCCCACGTCGCAGTGCATGGTCTGTCACATGCATCCGGGCACGAACATGGTCGCCACCTATCTCGGCATGACCTGGTGGGACAACGAGTCCGACGGCGACAAGATGTACCCGAAAGCTAAACACGAGTCCTCGCAGGACGAAGAGCGTGAGAAGCTCAATCGCAATCCTGAAGCCGCAAGCCTGCGCGGCCTCTGGTCCCAACTCGAGTTCCTGCAAAAGACCGGCACGCCGGAGTTCAACAGTCAGTTAAGGAACGTGCAGTTTGGTGATAATCACGGACATGGCTGGATGTTTCGCAAAGTCTTCAAGCGCGATCGCAAAGGCAACTTGCTGGATGCCGAAGATAAGATCGTGGCGCCAAACGATCCGGAGAAGTTCGACAAAGCCGTTCATCTTAAGGACATCCACCTTGAAAAAGGGATGCATTGCGTTGATTGTCATTTTCGGCAGGACTCCCACGGCGACGGCAATCTCTACAACGAACCGCGCGCCGCTATCGAGATCACTTGCGTCGACTGTCATGGTTCGATACGCGGGCCGGCAACTTTATTTACTTCGGGTCCCGGCGCCGCCGCGGTCACCGGGCAGGCCGCGACAACCAGAAAGAACCGCAAGGAGCCTCTGATTGGTCGAGACCTGACGCGGATTAGTTTTCATGACGATGCGGGTGAGACGGTGCGGGCCTTCCAACGCCTTTCCCGGGACACGAAGAAGAAAGACGAGGATGGCAAAGAGATCCAACTCAAGGCCGGCGACATTATTCAGAATTCGCTGGTGGTGACAGGCCGCTGGTGGCGCGTCATTCAAACCGCGGACACAGTAACCCCCGGCAGCCGCGACTACAGCGAGAAGTCACGTTACGCCAAGACGATTCGCAAAGACAACTCCACTTGGGGCAGCGCTCCCGCCGCAGACAAAGAACTTGCGCACAGTGACGACAACATGACCTGCGTTGCCTGCCACTCTTCATGGATGACGAGTTGCTTTGGATGTCACTTATCGATGCAGGCAAATCGCAAAATGCCAAACCGTCACAACGAAGGCGGCGACTCGCGCAACTTCACGACCTACAACTTCCAGGTATTGCGCGACGACATCTTCATGCTGGGCCGTGATGGCACGGTGACCGGCAATCGCATTGCTCCCGTCCGTTCCTCGTCAGCCGTACTGGTCAGCTCGCAAAACCAGAACCGGGAGTGGATCTATTCGCAGCAGCAGACGATTTCCGCTGAAGGCTTCGCCGGCCAAACTTTCAACACGCACGTGCCGCACACGGTGCGCGCGAAAGAGACGAAACAGTGTAGCGACTGTCACGTCTCGGAGAAGAACGACAACAACGCCTGGCTGGCCCAGTTGTTATTGCAGGGCACAAACTTCGTCAACTTCATGGGTCGCTACGTTTATGTAGCGTCCGACGATGCGCTCGAAGCCGTAGTGGCCACTGAACACGATGAGCCGCAGGCAGTGTTTGGCAGCACGCTTCAAAAGATCGCCTACCCGGACAACTATGAAACGTTTGAAAAGGGTGGTCGCGAGTTGCGCGAGGTCTACGAGCACAAAGGGAACCCACGCGTGTTGCAGGTGCAGTTGCGCGGCGAGTATGCCTACGTAGCTGCCGGCGAAGGCGGATTGCGTGTCTACGACGTGGCGCAGATCGATCAGAAAGGGTTCTCGGAACGAATCTCGACCGCGCCAGTCTCGAAATACGGCCAGAAGTTTTACGTCAAGACGAAATACGCCACCGCTGTGACTTCGCCGACGACGCTGGGAGTTGATCCCGCGCGCTGGCGCATGAAGACAGACGGAACCATGATCGATCCGGCAACCGCAGCGGCGCTCACCGGCGAAGCTCGCCACCAACTTGTCAACGAAGAGCAGCCGATCCATCCGCTCTACGCCTATCTCTATGTGGCCGACAAGTATGAGGGTTTGATCCTCGTGAATGCCGCGACGCTGCTTGATGGCGATCCACTAAACAATTATTTAAAGCGAGCTCTTGACCCGGCCAGATATCCAAACGGCGCCTTCAATCCCGGCGGCGCATTGAATGGCGCAAACAACATTACGATTGCCGGCACGCATGCTTACGTCACGACCGATCACGGACTGGTCATCGTGAGTATTGACGATCCACTTAATCCCAAGATCGTTGGTGAAATTGGCGAGCCGGCTTTGAAACACCCGCACGCGATTGCCGTCCAGTTTCGTTATGGTTTCATCGTTGACGAGGAGGGTTTGAAGGTAATTGACCTGACCACGCCAAACCAGCCGCATGTGCTCGAGGGCGCAGTCGTTTCGCTTGGAGATGCGCACGACGTATACGTGGCCCGCACTTACGCCTACGTCGCTAATGGTAAAGAGGGAATCGCAATCATCGACGTCGAGCAACCCGAGAAGCCGCGTCTGGACCAGATGTTCAATGCCGGCGGTAAACTCAACGATACACATCAGGTGAAGATCGCGATGACCAACGCGAGCCTCTTCGCTTACGTGGCTGACGGCAGGAACGGCATGCACATTCTGCAACTAACGTCGCCGGAAACTATGCCTGAATATGCCGGCTTTAGTCCCCGTCCACAACCCGTTTTGATCGGGACCTTTAAAACAAAGGGCGAGGCGCTGGCGATCTCGAAGCCGCTCGATCGCGATCGCGCGGTGGATGAAAGCGGCAATCAAGTCTCGGTGTTCGGTCGCCGCGGCGCGCGGCCATTTAACTTTGACGAGATGATGCGCATGCTGCGGACTAACGATGGCTCGGGAGACTTGTTCCGCGTGACCGATAGTCCACTGACGCCGCCGGTGAGCAGTAAGCCGTAAACAGTTAGCCGTAAGTCGCCCGCAAGAATCTTGCAAGTCCCACTAGTGGAATCACGCCCATCTTCACTTGTGGGTTAGTTTGAAATTCTCATTAGCACCGCCCTTCAAAGCGATGATCTGAGCATCTATATTATTGCATTCTCATTTGACAGCGCTGTTTCCCCCATTTCGGTCTAGGAAGGCTAGGAGTTTTCTGCGATAATCCGACGCGGCGCAGTCTTTCCGGCTCCATTTATCCCGCTGACTGTTTTAAACAATGGTGGAACCGGCTCACCATCCTTTGCACACCTCGCTCCCGTATATAGAGTGAGTCGCGTTCTACGAACGAAATGAGTCGCCCCCTAACTTCTCTCCCGCATTTCGCCCGATCGCCAAGAAGGCGGCGAACCCTTGTAAGCTTCCTCAAGACTCGCGCCCTTTATCTGCTCGGTACCATAGTCGTCTTAGCGCTGGCCGGCTGGCTTGCGATTTCAATCTCGCAGGCAAGCAATGGCACTCCCAGCTTCGCGCCCGCCACTAATATTTCTGTCGGCACAAACCCGCAGGCAGTCGCCATTGCCGACTTCAACGGTGACAGCAAATCTGATCTCGCGGTAGCAAACTCGGGCTCCGCTAACGTTTCGATTCTTTTGGGTGATGGCGCCGGTAGTTTCGGTGGGGCGACAAACTTCGCGGCTGGAGTGACGCCTGTATCGATTGCTGTTGGAGATTTTAACAGCGACAGCAAGTTGGATCTTGCCGTGGCTAACAGCGGCGGTCTGAGCGACCCTGGCAACGTCTCGATTATGCTCGGCGATGGAACCGGCAACTTCGGAGCGCCCACAAATCTGAGTGTGGGAATGCATCCCTACGCCGTGGTCACTGCCGGCTTCAACGCCGACGCAAAACTCGATCTCGCCGTTGCGAATTACGACTCGAACAACGTTTCGGTGCTGGTTGGCAATGGGCTCGGAGGTTTCAGCGCAGCGACCAACTTCACGGTTGGGACCAACCCACGCGCGATTGCCTTAGGCGATTTCAATAGAGATGGCAAACTGGATCTCGCGGTCGCAAATCAAGCTTCGAATAATGTCTCGATTCTTTTAGGCGATGGCGCCGGTAGTTTCTCGGCAGCGGCGAATTTCGCCGCCGGCACTGGCCCGGTTTCGGTGGCCACAGGCGATCTCAATGGTGATAACAAACCCGATCTCATGGTGGCGAACCTGACTTCAGGGAACATCTCGGTCTTGCTGGGCGACGGACTGGGAAGCTTTGCAGGAGCGACGAACTTTACCGCCGGCACGAATCCGTTTTCAGTTGTAACTGGAGATTTTTATGGCGACGGCAAGCTGGATGTTGCAGTGGCAAATTCCGGAGCAGCAAACGTCTCGGTGCTGCTCGGCGACGGCGCAGGCAGTCTGGGCGCGCCGACGAACTTTGCAGTCGGAACCGATCCGCGAATTCTTTTGGCAGGGAATTTCAATGGCGACAGCAAGCTTGATCTCGCCGTTCCAAATTTCGGTTCAAATAACATTTCGGTATTGCTTAACACAAGCGTTGTCACGGCCACTATTTCAGGCACAGTCAAGGACACGCAGAACAATCCCGTAGTCGGCGCGACCGTCGAAGCAATCAATTCTTCCAATCAGCAAGTCGTTGCCTCTTTTGTTAGCGGCAATACCGGCCATTACAGCCTGACCGTGCCGCTGGGCACGTACGATCTCAAAGCGACTCCCCCGGCTGGAACTAATTTCAGAATCGTAACTATTCCAAACCGATCGATCGTGGGCGACCTTGTCCAGGACATTACTCTAGTACCGCCTGACGTCTTTCTCATCAGCGGCAAGGTAGTGGATCGGGATGGGGTGGCAGTGCCAAATCTGGAGGTGTGGCTGCAAAGCAGTGCAGACGTAGTGAAGGCATCGACGCGAACGGGAAGTGATGGGAGCTATCTTTTGAGTGCCGGTCAGGGAAGCTACTCGCTGCGCTTTCGGAACAACGGGCCGGCAAACGAAATCGGGAGTTTGCCGCTGGTACCCAACATGCCACGATTTTTCGACACCGGTGCAGTGATGAGCCTATCGTTGACGCAGGACATGGTGCGGAACGTGACGCTGCCGACGCGGATACTGTCAGGGATAGTAAAGGACTCGAACGGTCAACCAGTGGCGGGAGTGCGGCTATCAACGGAGGGTAACTACTCGTTTGTAGACGATGTGAATCCAGCGAACCCGGTGCAGTACTCAGGATATTCGCAAAACATAAATGGCAGTTTGGGAGTGACGGACGCGAATGGCTTCTATCGCATGTATGTGTTGCCGACGAACTACGTAGGTGGCTGCGGGTGTCCAAACCCTACGCTGGCGCCGATTGTAGTTGAACCGCCTGCGGCCAGCGGACTGCCTACGCAATCAGTATCCAATGTTGCTATTCAGAGTGACAAGACCCTCGATATCATCATCCCACGACCCGCCAAGAATATTAGTGGCCGCATAACAGACGGACGTAATCCGCTTGTCGGTGTTACGGTAGTTCTAAGCGGTTCGCAGTCTGGGATTTCAACAACCGACGGCAATGGCAATTACATTTTTGTAAACGTCAGCGAAGCCGGCAACTACACAGTAACTCCTTTCCGCACCAGCTATCAGTTCACACCACCCAACGCGGTCTTCAACAAATTGATGGGGGACCAGACCGCGAACTTTACGGGCACTCTGTTTACCTTTAGCGTGACTGGTCATGTCCGGGATGGCAGCGGTGTGGGCGTGAGTGGGGTGACTGTGACGCTGAGCGGCGCGACGACTGCGGTAGCACAAACCGACGTTTCGGGCGCGTACGCTTTCAACAATGTCGCGGCATTCGCGAACTACTCGGTGAAGGCGTCTAAGCCAAACTTCACGGTTACCCCCGCGCGGGTGGACCTTGGCAATCTGAGTTCAAACCAAACTGTGAACTTTACCGCTGCGGCACAACCATCTCCCTCGCCAACACCGCCGCTGGCTGATGATTTCGGCAGCACGCAACGCAATCCGGACAAGTTCAACTTCGGTTCGCTCTCGACCGACCCGACGGGGTTTGACCCACTGGTGACAGTGCAGCAGGGAGGCGGGCAGTTACAGATCACGCCGGAGGCCAATGCGTTTGGCACGCACTACAACGGCTACACGACGGTGCGGGCGATTGATCTGACTACCAGCACGCCGAGTGTTGAAGTGGTGCAACCAGCCACGGGCGGAGCTCAAACAATCTACTCCGTAGGTACGGATTTGCAGAACAGCTTGAGCTTTGTGGTGCAGCAGGGCGGGACTGTGGGCAGTGGTCCGGGAGCAAAGACAGATACGGCACAGATGTTCTCTGCTGGTAGTCTCATGCAACGGTTGATGAGGGCTAGCCGGCAGATAGCCGCCTACAGTCGCGATGGCATGTGGCTGGCAGACACCAGCATGGACACCAGCGCTACGCAGTTGATCTTTCAGATCAAAATCAGCGGCCAACTCTCATCCCTGAGCATTCCTTACGATCCGGTACAGCACCGCTTCTGGCGCTTCCGTTATGAGCCGGCACCAAACGCGATTGTATTCGAGACCAGTGCGGACGATGTCACCTGGAGGGCGCAACAGAGTGTGGCCCTGCAGAAGTCAGTGACGCCGATGGCGGTGGAGCTCAGCTCGGGCACTGGGGCGGCCACGACTAACCCCGGGACGGCAATCTTCAGCAACTTTCATCTGGGCGATAAGTTCAGTATCACAGGGCAGGTGAGAATCGCTAACAGCACCGGCTTGAGCGGAGTGTCGATGAGTCTCAGTGGGTTCATAAGCTTGACGACGACCAGCGATGGGAATGGGAACTATACTTTCGCAGCTCTGGATGCCGGCAAGAACTTCCTGGTCACGCCGTCGCTGACTGGATACACCTTCACTCCCGACAGCCAGGCAGTTAACGCGCTGGCAGCAAACACGACGGCTGACTTTTCGGCTAACCCAACTGCCACACCGACGCCGACACCAACACCTACACCAACACCGACGCCCGCAGGGTTCACGCCTGCCGGCAATAATGTGACAGTGCAAGGCAGTGGAGTCGAGATTACGTTTCCACAAGTGAACACGTCCGGCATGACCACCATCAGCTCCATCGATCCTGCGAGCGCGGGGTCAATGCCTGGAGGCTACGTAATCAATGGCAGGAGCGTCGCTTTTGAAGTCAGCACGACCGCCGGCTACACGCCGCCGATTGACCTTTGCTTTGCGATGCCTGCGGTCACTGATGCGACGGCTTTCAGTGTTCTGGCAGTAATGCACAACGAAGGTGGGACACTGATCGATCGAACTACCACGCGCGACTTTGCCGCGAAGAAGGTCTGCGGGAGAGTCAATTCGCTCTCGCCATTTGCGGTGGTCAGTAAGATCACGTTGCAATAC
>JACCVY010000048.1 GCA_013697915.1 Blastocatellia bacterium
GCATACGGCTTGTCAACAAAGTTTGTGTCGGCGATCAGGTTCGCCAGATTAAAGGCATCCCGAAACGCTGGCACATACATGAGACACGCAATCCCGAGCACATGCGCGACCAGCGAACCCCCGAGCAGGCGCAAAATAATAGGCCAGCGGAGTTCGTTGTTAACTTCAAAATCTGCGAATAGCTCGGCCATCTTCTAATAGAAACGTCATTATGCCGCGTCCAGTTCCTTTTAGACGCGCCGTGGGTCCAATCAGTTGCGAGTCGAGTCGAAAGTTGAAACGTATACGTTAGCACTTTGGCCCGCAAGTGCCCAAAGTGTGCGATTTTCATCGCAGCAGCGTAGTGACTAAAAGCCATAGCATGCTGGTGGAGTAGAATGCGCGCGATGCGAACACGCGACAATTCCAGAGGAGGCAGGCGCGGCAAGCGATTCGATGACAAGAGCCTGAGTAGCCGCCGGCCGCCATCTGAAGATCCAGCGCGTCAAGTCGGCGCCTTCGACGATAGCAAGGCCCAATCCCGGCTGCGCGAAGCGCGGCAGCTTTTGGCTGGTATCGGCACCCCAGCGCAACAACCTTTTAAACCGGATCGTTTTCAACTTGATGCTCTGGCCGCGCTCGAATTTGAAGATGTGCTGGTGACGGCGCCGACGGGGAGCGGAAAGACCTGGATTGCTCGCGAAGAAATTCGGCGCTTGCTCGAGGCCGGCAGACGCGCCTGGTACACCACGCCGCTCAAAGCATTGACTAACTCGAAGTACCAGGAGTTCGGCGACGAGTTTGGCGCGGCGCAAGTCGGAATTCTTACGGGCGATCGAAAAGAAAATACTGACGCGCCTTTGATCGTTGGCACCACTGAGATTTTTCGCAATCAGCTTTTTGATTCTCTGCGAGGTGGCAGCGATGTCGATGCGGATCTGGTCGTGCTCGATGAAGCGCACTATCTCGCCGATGAAGATCGCGGCCATGTATGGGAAGAGGCGATCATTCTAACGCCGCCGCGCATTCGTTTGCTGTTGTTGTCGGCGACGGTCGGCAACCCTGACCAATTCGCGGCCTGGATTGAAGAAGTGCGCGGAGTGCGTTGCGGCGTGATAACGCGGCCAGGAGCGCGCCCCGTGCCGTTACGCGCGGCGATGTTGCTGCCTGATAAGCGACTGCTGCCGTTAGTGAATGAACACGGCAGGCTGAATCCGGAAATAGCTCGCCTGATTGAGCAGCGCCGCGAACAGCGAAGGAGTAGAGACCGCTAGACAATTTTTGTTTGCGGCTTTGCCGTCTGATGTGCGGAAGGTCTACGACCTTCCGATAAGCTCACCTTTAAGTCTTGGGCTCTGCCCCCTGGGAATCGGGGCGAAGCCCCGTCCTTTAGAATGCAGGTTTTCGGTGGGGCACAGCCACCACCGCACATTAGGCGGCAGAGCCGTTGATTGGTTCGCAACGTGACTTTATGAAGATAGGTCTACCTGAGATGCCCCCAGCAACGCTGTTAACGGCACTCGGAAGTTACAACCTCTTGCCGGCAATCGTGTTTTTGCCGACACGACGTCGCTGCGATCAAGCCGCGACAGAGACCGCGCTCATGCGACGTGACCCAAACGATCAGCGGCGAGAGCAACGACGCGACCTGCTACGCAGCTTTGTCGAACAGTATCCCGAGATTCGCAGCCATCGCCATTGGGAAACGATTGTTCGTGGTGGCGTGGCCGCGCATCATGCCGGACACCTGCCCGCGTGGAAATTAGTTATCGAAAAAATGATGAGCGCTGGATTGCTTGATGCAATCTTCGCGACCGCCACCGTTGCAGCCGGAGTTGATTTTCCGGCACGCACGGTGGTGCTGAATGGCGCCGAAGCGCGCACCGGGAATGGTTGGCGACAATTGACCGCTTCCGAGTTGCAACAGATGACGGGGCGCGCCGGCCGGCGTGGACGCGACAACATCGGTTTCGTCGTTGCCGCACCGGGCCTGCACCAGGATCCGGAAAGGATTGCGACGCTGTTACGATCGCCGCCGGATCCTTTGGTCAGTCAGTTTCGTGCGACTTATAACACGCTACTCAATTTGCTGGATGCTTACGGAAACTTTGCGCAGGTGCGCGAGATCGCCGAGAAGAGCTTTGCGCATCGCGAAGCCGCTGGTCAGATTATCGCGCTGGAAAAAGTAATCGTCGAAACGGAGCAACGGATCAAGCTAAAACTACGCGAAGCGGATTGCGATCTGTCGCTTAACGATGTGAAGGGGTTTGAACGATTGATTAGCTCCCGCACGCAGTTGCTCGATTCAAAACCACAAACCCGTGCGGAAGTTTTGCATCGCTGGCTGGACGAAGTGGTGCAGGCGGGACGTGTTGTTGCAATCGGACGCAGTGGCAAACGCCTGGTAATGGTGACAGAGAAGCGCGATGGAAATGTGCGCGGGCTGCGCGAAGACGGAGGTAGTGCAAGTTTTTCTCTCGAACGCATCGGCCGTGTCTATTCACCGGTTTATCGTCTGAAAGAAGAGCAAATCGAAGCAGCGTTTGCAGAGATTCGGCGTCGGGGAAAAGAGCTCGTTATTTCGGAGCCACGCCTGCGCGATGCGCAGGATGAAGAAAGCGATGCGCTAAACCTGCTGGACCAGTTTATCGAAAAAATATCTCCGGCTGGGATCGACGCGCAGGAGCGATCGAGTTGTACGGAGACGCTCTGGGGACTGCTTGGCGACGCAGGAGATCTCGAGCGGGCCACTCGCCGCACGGAGAGCATCCGAGAACAAGTTTGGCAGCCATTCGCTCAACGCGCGCGCGTTTTGTCGTCATTTGGTTATTTGGATTTTGAAGCCGAGAAAGTAACAGAGCGGGGAAGCTGGCTGGCGGATTTGCATATCGATCGTCCACTAATCATCGGCGAGGCGCTGCAAGCCGGATTGTTCGCCTCGCTCGACTTCATTCGTTGTGCTGCGATCGTCGCTGCGCTGACTGCCGATGAAGAGCGAGACTACGGCGCATTGGAATTGGAAGACGCGCTGGTGAATAGCTTGGCCCAGTTTGAGGAGATTGGTTTTCGCGTCTCCTCGGAAGAGTGGAAGGCCGGCGTGGAGCCAACGCCGGAACTAAATTTCTCCGCGGCGGCGACTGCCGCGCGTTGGGCGGGTGGAACCGAATGGGCCACGCTGGTGCGCGAGACGCGTGCCGAAGAAGGCGATTTGTTTCGCATGCTCTCGCGCACCGGGGAAGCGCTGTTGCAGGTCGCGGGTTTGCGCAAATCGCATCCCGAAGCAGCGCGCATCGCGGACATTGCCGCGGATGCAATTCTGCGCGAGCCAGTAAGGTAGGACGGAAAATCGGCCGCGGATTTACGCGGATAAACGCGGATCAGATCAAATTAGGAGAAATCTAAAGCTGAAAGGTTTTGTCAGATTCGTATAGTCCGCTTTAATCAGCGGCTTATCGGTTCTATCCATGTGAATATGCGGCTAATCCATCATGCCGAACTTAATCAAAGATCCCTGCGACGAAGCCGTCATCCTGTCACGCAAATCTGCGGCTCCCTGCGCCAAGGGCCAGGAGCGCTGGATCCTGGCGGCTAACTATTCTCGCGTCGAGCATGGCGTTCATCGACGGCACGGTCGTCAACGTTGCCCTTCCATCTCTACAACAAAGTTTGCAGGCGACCGCAATCGGCGTGCAGTGGGTCGTCGAAGCCTATTCGTTATTTCTTTCTGCGTTGTTGTTGGTTGGCGGATCGCTGAGTGATCACTACGGGCGAAAAAGAATCTTCTTAATTGGAGTTGTGATCTTTGCGATCGCCTCTGCCTGGTACGGCATCGCGCCGGACATTAATCACTTAATCATCGCGCGCGCCGTGCAGGGGGTCGGTGGCGCGTTGTTGGTTCCTGGCAGCCTCGCGATCATCAGCGCCTCATTTTCGGAAGAGAAGAGAGGGAAAGCGATCGGTACCTGGTCAGGCTTTTCCGCGATTATGACGGCTATTGGTCCAGTGCTGGGCGGCTGGCTGGTGCAACACGTTTCCTGGCGCGCGGTGTTTTATCTCAACCTACCTATTGCCGCTGCGGTGGTCCTGATTTCGTTGTGGCATGTTCCGGAGAGCCGCGACCGCGAGACGACCGGGCGAATTGATATGAAGGGCGCGCTGCTCGCAACGACCGGATTGGGCGGCGTGGTTTATGGCCTCATCGAATCGTCGCGCGCCGGCTTTCTCGAATGGCGAGTTTTGGCGGCAATCGCGGCCGGCTTGCTCTCTCTAGCAGCCTTCCTGTTTGTGGAAACGCGTGTGAAGTCGCCGATGCTGCCCTTGAAGTTGTTTCGTTCGCGGAATTTTTCCGGCACTAACATCCTCACGCTGCTGCTTTACTTTGCGCTGGGTGGCGCGCTCTTTTTCCTGACTCTCAACCTAATTCAGGTGCAGGGCTTTTCGCCAACGGCTGCGGGCGCGGCCTTTTTGCCGTTTGTGTTCATCATGTTCGCGCTCTCGCGTTGGTCTGGAGGGTTGATCGCGCGGTTCGGTCCGCGGCTTCCCTTGTTGGTTGGTCCAACAATCGCGGCCGCGGGCTTTGCGCTCTTTTCAATTCCCAGTACCGCCGCAGGTTACTGGTCGGGCTTCTTTCCGGGCGTGGTGGTGTTAGGTCTGGGCATGGCCATAAGCGTCGCGCCGCTGACGACGGCGATCATGAGCTCGGTGCCGCAGTCCCAAGCGGGCGTGGCTTCGGGAATCAATAATGCAGTCTCGCGCACCGCCGGCTTGCTCGCCATCGCAGTGCTCGGCGTAGTGATGCTGCAAGTGTTTAGCAGCGGACTCAAACATCGACTGGCTTCGCTCAATATTTCAGATCAAACCCGTAATGCGATTTACGAGCAGCGCATTAAGCTGGGCGGCATTGATGTTGACGGAGCACTAGGCCAACCGTCAGGCAAGGCGTCAGCGAACGAAGATCCAAAAAAGCAATCTATTGAACAGGCAATCAAAGAGTCGTTCGTTTCAGGCTTTAGGACCATCATGTTGATCGCCGCCGCCATGGCCCTCGCCAGCACATTCAGCACTTGGCTATTGCTTGAAAAAGGTTCCATAAAACGCTAAAAACAGCCTTCAAGATGAACGATCTTCTGTACCCCTTTGCAACCAACAATGTGAATGTTTTAGTACGTCACATCGACGGGTCACAGAAAGAATCTAATAGCAACTTCCGCAATCAATTCTCCATCCTAGACACGGTTTCCATTTCAAGTGCGTTGCAAAGTTCTTTGAAATTGGTTCCACCATGCGCAGCCCGAAGTTTTAGCAATTAACCCTGATGGCCCCTTCGGACCATCGCTCACATGGAGAATCACAAATGAAGTTTCCCCAACAGTTTCCCCGTTTGCGCTCGGCGCGCGTTCATAGTTTTCGCCTGGCCAAGTTTGCATCGTTTGCCATTATTTCTCTTTTCTTCCTGTCAAACTTCGCGGGCTTCCTTTTCAGTCCAGTATTCGCACCCACAGTTAATGCCACTACGCCGCAGGTCGAGACGATACCTGAAGATATTCCTTTGTCAGGTGATTGCGATCTTGATTGGATCATCTATCGCGCCGGCGATCGCCAGGGTGTTGACCCACGCTTCATTCACGCGGTCATCAAACAGGAATCGCGTTATAACCCGAAGGCCGTTTCCGGTGTTGGCGCGCAGGGCCTGATGCAGATGATGCCGGCGACCGCAAAAAGATTTGGTCTGAAAGATCCATTTGATCCGGCTGCGAATGTCGAGGCGGGCACCAGGTACCTGAAATTTCTTTTGAAGCGATTCAAAGGCGATGTTTCGCTCGCACTTGCCGGCTACAATGCTGGTGAAGGTTCGGTGGACAAGTACAACGGCGTGCCACCATACGGCGAAACACAAAACTATGTGAAGAAGATCGAAGCAACCTATGGCAAGACCTATCATCCTGTCTTAACGCCGGATGATGCCAGGCTCGCATTTGGTTTGACTAATGAGAACGCGTACAGCAGCTCGGCGCTTTAGTCCGACTTCTGTAGCATAGACTTTAGTCTGTGCAGCTGCGGCATCTTGAAGGCAAAGGCGTAGAGCGAAGTTGACCTTAGCAAGCAAGCACAGACTAAAGTCTGTGCTACTTCGTCACTTGATTTCATCAAGCCGGGTTTTAGCTTCGACGATGCGTGCTCGCAAACGATCCATTTCGATAGTGAGCAGCGCCACTACGCGATCACAAATGCCGCTGGACAATGAAGCAGCGGTACCACTGCCGCGGCTCTGCCGAAATACCCTGATCTCCAGATCGCCCCTTGTCCGATAACGAGCTTCAAAACCAGCAAGCTTGGTAATCGATTCATTTACGCGCGTCGCAGATTCCATTGCGCTGATCAATCGCCCAGTATCCTCATAGTCGACAAAAGATCGGCCTTCTCGTGGTGCCTCCGTTTGTTCTCTAAGCACAATCGCCAAACCCATTGCCCGCTCGCCTCCGAGCCTGGCGTCTTTGAGTTCAACCGCATCGATACGAATGTCGGCGCCACGCACGTTCAAGGTAGCCACCTGGGTGAAGGCTTTAAACAGATCGGTTTGACTTGTATTGGGATCGCTCGCCGCTCAAATATGCGAAGAATGTTAAGACCCCGATTCTCATCCTTCATTCGGAAAACGACTATCGTGTGCCGCTTGAACAAGCGGAACAGTGGTTTCGGGCGCTGAAATATTATGGAGCGCCCGCCGAGATTGTCATGTTTCCTCGAGAAAACCATAATTTGACGCGAACGGGGGAGCCGAAACACCTGGTAGAAAGCATGAATTGGCAGCTCTACTGGTTTGACCAATATCTGAAAGGCAACTTGAACGCAGTGCCGCCCGATATGAAATGATCAGAGTCGCGCTTCTTATGGAACGCCGGTAACCGTGCCGTCGTAGTTAGTAAAGTGTTAAGATAAAGCCACCCCAGAGAGCGAGAACTGCCGAAAGTTTTGGAGGTTTATCATGCAGGATGTAAAAGAAGCTGGAGATCGGGTAGTAAGTGAGATTTGCGATGCTATGAAGTATCTTGGCGACGTTTCGTACGCAATTCTGCCCAAAGAGATTGCGCACAATCTCGGCGATTTGAAAAAGTCTTTTTTGAAAAACGTGCGCACCTTGATTGACAAGGACATTGAGTGGGTTGATGCGCGCGTGGCTGGCGGCGATAAGGTGCGCGAGGAATGGCAGCAGAAATGCGATCGGCAAAAATCTGAAGGGGCGCCCGAGCCGGTCAACTAAGGTAGAGCAGACTTTAGTTTGCGAGACGCAGTGATGCGCAATCTAACCGAGAGTGTTGCGACGATCGCAATCCAACAGATTGCGTTACTTCAAAGATGGAAGTCCTACTAGCAGACGAATACGGTTTTTGTTTTGGCGTTGAACGGGCCGTCGAAATGGTCGAGGACGCGCTTGATGAAGGCGTGCGTCCGATCCGTTCGCTTGGGCCCTTGATTCATAATGCGCAGGAGATGGAACGGCTGGGCGAGTTGGGAGTCTCAACGATTGACGTTCCCGACGAAGCTGATGCCGATACCATCGCCGTAATTCGCGCGCATGGTGTTACGCCGCAAGTGCAACGCGACCTGGAAGGTCGAGCTGCAAAAGTCATCGATGCGACTTGCCCCTTTGTAACCAGAGTCCAGCACCTGGCTGAACGCGCCGCCCTGGATGGGCGCGATGTGGTGGTCGCCGGCAATCCCGATCATCCCGAAATGATTGGCGTGGTGGGTTACGCGCCTGCGAACACTTATGTAGTGCGCGACGCGAGTGAGGTTGCGGCATTGCCCCAGTTGCGCGAGCCGTTGGTCGTTTCGCAAACGACGATAAAGTTGAAAACGTTTTTGGAAGTTGCCGAGGCGGTGCGTGCCAAGACTGACGCTGAACCGCAAGTCGTCAACACGATCTGTTCGGCAACGCGCGATCGACAGGACGCGGCGCGCGCTCTCGCCGGCCAAGTCGATGTATTCTACGTAATTGGAGGCCGCCATTCCTCAAACAGCGTAAAGCTGTTGGCGGTTTGTCAGGAACAGTGCGAAAAGAGTTTTTTGATTGAAACGCCCGCCGAAATCAATCCCGCAGACGTCGAAAATACCCAGCGTGTTGGCGTGACCGCCGGCGCGTCAACACCAAACTGGCTGATCGACCAAGTTGTCAGCCGCCTGCATGAGTTGGGTAAGAAACGCGCGGCGTAAGTCGCGCGGCGATTTTTTCCCAACGATTCAATCAATCAGGTTTCCCATTTCTCATTGACATTTTTCATTTGTCATTGAGTACCGCGGTGTGTTTGGCGGTTATGGAATTCCGGAAAGGCTTCCAACATGAAAGCAATCGCGCAAGTCCAAGAGTCTCAAGGTCGGGAAGGCGGGCTTGCCCCCGCTCTTAGTGGTCGTTTGGAGCAGAGGTCCGGCATTGAGCGGAAATGAAAAATGAGGAATTAAAAATGAGGAATGGTAAATCTTATTGCTTCATTCCAGGGCAGACCTAAAGGTCATCCGAATTCAGATTCATCTGATCCAACGCACCGACAATTTGCCGCGCTTCTTCTGAGCCGTAGTCGTCTGCCTGTCGCCGCAAAGCGTCGCGAGCTATTTCGGCGTCGACCGGGTCACTCAAGAGCCCAATCAAAACTGAAGTTGGCAGTTGGGCCAGTGCCTCGCTTGACAGTGCGCGCACTACTACTTCCGGCGAGCGTGCCAACTCGCAAACCTCGCTTGGTGCAAAACGCGCCAATGCATCAGCCAGCGCATCGATACGCTTATAGTTGCGCTGTTTGTCGGCACGGCGCACGAGTTGGGTGAAGACTTCCGCCGATCGCGTTTTTTCCTGTAGCACGGCGGCGCAGGTGTCTGCGATGTGCCGAAGCTGATTGCCTTTTTCAGTCTCTAAATTGTCAGCCTCGCGCGCGCGCTCATCGAGCGCGGCGAGCAAGCGGCTGAGTTCATGGTCGGCGCGCGCGTCGTAGGGAACGCTGCGAGCCGGCGCCGGTGGCGAATTTTGCAGCGCATGTTCCACCAAACCGCGTGTGGCTGGACGCAGTTCCGACCAGACACTTGCCAGGCGGCCACCAAAATCTTCAATCGATAAAGACAAACTTAAAATCTCTCCTCAAGTCGGAAAATTAAAACGGCGTACTATACGCCAAGCCGGTCCGAAAAAAAAAGCCGGTAGCCGTCACGGAAGAAGGTAGCACAAAAAAGCGGGCACTGGCCGAACTCAGCAGGTCGTTTCGGGCAGTAGGCAGAAAGCAGTAGGCAGAAGGCAGTAGGCAGAAAGCATAAGGCAGAAAGCACAAGGCAGAAAGCACAAAACCAAAAACCTCTTTCTCTCTGCCTAATGCTTTCTGCCTACCGCCTCCTGCCCTTTGCCTTCTCTTCTACCGGGTTATGGTCCTTGATCTCGGCGATGATGGGAAACGGTATCTTGACGATCTCGCCGCCGGCGCGCTCGATCTTCACACTCGGCGTTGTCAACGCTTGAGTCGTCTTCATGCTACGCACGGTGCCGCGCACGCGTTGGCCGTCAAGGGTTACGATCTCAATGTTATCTTTTCCGTACAGCGGTTGCAGCGCCGCCAGCGCTTTGGTTACTTCCACTTTTGAGGTTTTCTCCTTGATGTTATAGCGAACGTGCGAAGGTAATGCGAATCGCGAGCCAAAGGGGACGTTGGTTCAAAGATATTGCACCGGATGCCATTGAAAGTCTATTTGGCGCGGCATAGGGGAGAAAGACCTGAACTGCTGGACGGCAATTCAGTCCTTTGCGCTCATCCCGACCGCTGGCGGTTCTTTATCTGCCCGTTCATTGCAACCGGAAAGCTCCATCTGGCGTATAGACTTCTGCTATCCTTAGGCGCTGTTTCAAGGGCCGAAATTGATAGGTGGCCAGGCGTGCGAAATTGTTATGACTCCCGAAACTAACCCCTCAGTCACAAATTGCGGAAACTGCAACGCGCCGATGCCCAGAGAACTGCGATTCTGTCGCAACTGTGGGTTTCGTCTCGGCGAAGGCTCAGCTGAGTACACCGAGACAGTTCGTTTTCAGAACGTTCCGCACGGCACGCTACCGGGGAATGGTGCAGCCCAGTTTCAACAATACCAGTATGGCGGGATGGCAGTTTCGCCAAGTGGGCCGATACGCAAGCGGAAAAGGCGCATGAGTGGGATGAGTTGGATGTTTATTGGCCTGCTGATATTTTTCATCGCCGCCGCTGGCTTCACGGCCATCATCCGGCCCATTCGTCAAAATGTGCGTGTTCAAATGGCGGAAAGCAGATCGCGGGCCTATGCAGGAGTGAGTTCTTTCGACACTGCGGACAATAATGCCGGCGTAACCTTCGATAATGTAGAACCACCGGGTTCGCCTGCTGATAAAGCTGGATTGGTTGGCGGTGACGTCATTACCACCGTTGATGGACGGGCGATTCATTCCGACGACGAGATGACAGGATTATTGGCGAGCACGCCGATCGGAAAAACATTGGATGTGGTTTATCTGCGCGACGGTGAGACCAAGAACACCAAACTAACCACCATCTCAAGAGAAGAGTTGGACCGGCTAAACAGCGCCTATCGGAATCGGCCAGAGGGTCGCGGGCAATTTGGTTATGAAGATGGCGAAGCTGAACGCGTGGCGATACCGGGAACCAAGATGTTTGGGGTTCGCCTTGGCGAGATCTTGTCGAATCGCCCGGCGGATATCGCGGGGGTTAAGGCAGGCGACATCGTAATTGAATTCGACGGCATTCCGATTCGCACTTCAGAAGAGTTTCTTTCGCGCGTCAGACGGGCGCTGCCTTACAGCACGATCAATCTGGTTGTGATGCGGGGCAACGAGCGAGTTGAGATTCCAGTCAAGATGGGAAAACAATAAAAGTGATGAGTACTGAGTAAGCAAGCCGCCACGCTCAGCACTCAGTACTCAGCACTTTTTTGTTTGAGTACTCCCGCATGCGCGCTTCCATCTCTCGCCGCACGTCTTCTCGTTCTTCCTCGAACTCATCTGCTTCAAAAGTTTCAAATAGCGCGTAAGGATTTTCCGCTACCAGTCGCAGTTCCCAGGCTTCCCGTTTCTCGTGCGAGGGCCGGGAAAACCAGAGCGCATCGATTTCGGCTTCTTGCGGCGCAACGGCGCCCAGGGAAGACATTCCGTTTTCAAGCTCAGCTTGTGACTTGGGGTGTAGCAGCACCCGGCGCAATTGCCAACCGTGCTTTTGATAAACGCCGACAATCTCGTTGATGAGTTCGCTAATCTTCATCTTCAGGAAAAGTATACCGGATGAAATGCGAGTAGCGGGCTTGTTTGACCGGTACGCGGCCACACCTCTATCATCGCTGCCACGACCTTAGGTCGAATTTTCGAGTTTGTGGAAAGTGCTCTTGTACCAGAACTCCTCGCGATTGCCCTGCGAATGCAAGACCACCAAAAGGTATTTGCCTGGTGTCTCGCGCTATGGAAAGTTTTTGACCCTGGTGCTCTGTATTCTGCTTGACACTTCGCTCGTCCTATCGCAAAACAATCGATATCGAATGCTGTCAAACGGTTCTCCAGCAATGACAACTATGTCCGAACAATCCCGCGACGAAGCGCCTGCTTCGTTTTATGAAGTGTTGCGCAAGACGCTGAAGAAGCGAAAGACCGACGTTGAACGGATCTGCCCAAACGCCGATTCCGTTGCGCGCCGCATACTTGAAGACTATGGCGCCATGTTTCTAGCGAAGAAAGTGACTCCGCCGCCGGTTTGCATTTTTACCAGCGAAGCTGAAGTAGCGAAGTTTCAGGATGAAGCTGATTACATTACCGAAGACATCGAGGGCGCGGACATCGAGCTACAGCCAGAAGCTATGAAGCACTTGTTAAAAGCGCGGGAACAGGCACTGAAGGAAGGTTTGAATATCACGCCGCGCGACGGCGTTGAAGCGGCGCGGCGCAGCTACGAAGATAGTTATCAATTGTGGAACACGCGCTTTATACCGGCGCTTAATTACTGGTTGCAGCAGGGACGATTGACTGAAGAACAAGTCGCGCGCTTGAAAACGCTGCCGCTGCATCAACAAATCGCGGAAGTGCTGGAGCTTGAGCGCAGCGGCATTTATTTCAGCAAGGACCTTTCAAAGTCAATTCTGTATTCGATCGCAGCGCCGGGAACATCGCAACACATCGCGATGCTTGCGTTTGACGTTAACGAATTTGACAACGCCCGCGTGCGCGAGATTTTGGCTGAGCATGGCTGGTTTCAAACGGTGCTGAGCGACTTGCCACACTTCACTTTCCTTGGTCTGAAGGAAAAGGACTTGCCAAAGAATGGACTGAAAAGCGTTGTAGTTGATGGGCAAACTTTCTGGATTCCCAACGTCACGCAATAAACATGAGCAGCGACTTCGATACCGCAGCGCGCACCGCCCTCACCAAATGCATCCGAGAAATCGAGAAACGTACGGACGCTGAGCTGGTGCTGGTGGTTCGCGCCCGTTCTCAATCGTATGCAGCAGCTAATTATCTGTTTGGGGCGCTGCTCGCATTTGCCGGTCTCAACTTCCTATTGTTTTCACCTTTTACTTTTCATCAATTCTGGGTGCCAATCGATATTGCTTTGCTTTTCGTTGTGGGAACGTACGTTTCCTCTCGTAGCAACGCGATTCGGCGCTGGTTAACGCGCAAGAGTGTGCGCAACGAATCAACGCGCGCCGGCGCCGCGGCAATGTTTTATGAAGCAGGCATCGCAAACACAAGAGCTGAGCTGGGCGTGCTCGTATATCTCTCGTTGCTGGAGCGCAGGCTGGAACTGATCGCAGACCGCGGAATTCTTAAAGCAGTCCCGGCCCTGGAATGGAACCAGGCGCTTTTTGAATTACATCAAGCGGGCAAGCAGCCACGCCCCGAAACTTTAAGAGCCAGCCTGGAGAAGCTGGGGGTTCTATTGGCGCAATACTTACCCGCGAGTGCTGAAAATCGAAACGAACTTCCTGACGCACCCCGTTTCGAGTTGTGATGCGACCTACCAACGTGACCAATGTAGCGATGCGGCTGTTCTGCCGCGCCTCCGTAATCGGCGGCGCAGTGATCTTGTCCGTCGCAGTTGCGGCCGAAGCTTTAGCCCGCGTTGGTGGCGGCGGTTCGTACAGTGGCGGTGGCGGACATGGAGGCAGCGGCGGCGGCGGCGGCGGAGCCATTATTTGGCTCATCATTCAATTATTTCGCATGCTCATTTATCTCACGATTGAGTATCCGGTGATTGGCATTCCCCTCGATATTCTCGTAGCCGGTGGCGTTGTTTATTACTTTGTAAGGCGCGCCAGGCAGGTTGAACCGACAACCCCGCTGGGATTGAACACCCAGCAAAGTAGTTCCGAAAATATTCCGCGCCAGTTTGATCAGCTACGGAAATTCGATCCCAACTTCTCTGAAATAGTTTTTACTGACTTTGCCTACGCGCTTTACGGCAAGGCCCACGACGCTCGCGGTCATGGAGCTGCCGCACTGGAGCAGTTTTCGCCCTACCTCAGCGAAGGCGCGCGCGCGAATCTGTTGCAACGGAACCCGCCCGGACTTCGGGAAGTTAAAGGGATAATCGTCGGTGCACTTAACGTCGTCAATGTCAGCGGTCTGGAAACGCCGCTGGTGAGGATCAGTCTGGTATTCGAAGCGAACTACACCGAACTGGTGCAGGCCAATCAGAAACAAACGGAGCTGAGCTACTACGTGTGCGAGCGTTGGGAACTCGAGCGCAAGCGCGACTTGTTGTCGCTACCACCAGCGCAGGCTACGGCGCTTCATTGTCCGCGCTGTGGCGGCGCGCTGCAGAAAAATACCGCCGGCGCGTGCGCTTTTTGTGGGACGAAAATCGAAAGTGGCGAATTTCAGTGGTACGTGCGCGACGTAGCACTGCTCACTCGTGAAGCGAAAGGACCACTGCTCACGTCCGACGTACCGGAGGTTGGCACTGATTACCGAAGCGTTGTTCAGCCCGGCTTCGGAAACATTCGCGCCGCGTTTGAGAAAAACAATCCGGATTTTTCCTGGGGTGCATTTCAGGCGCGCGCGCGGCTAATCTTTGATGAGTTGCAAGCCGCCTGGTCCATGCTTGATTGGGACCGCGCGCGCCCGCATGAAACCGACAGCCTTTTCCAAATGCATCAATACTGGATCGATGCCTACCGGCGACAGCACCTCCAAAATAGGCTCGACCAATGCACTATCACGGCGATGCAGCCGGTAAAGATTAGCGAAGACAAGTTTTACAATGCGATCACTCTGCGTATCGGCGCCCAGGGCTATGACTACACGGCCGAGGAAAACGGGCGAGTTGTGGCCGGGTCAAGGACTAAACTGCGGCGTTGGAGCGAATATTGGACGTTTATCCGAAATCGCAGCGCCAAGCCGGCGGCCGCGCGCGCGGATCTCAATTGTCCAAACTGTGGAGCGCCTTTGAAGGTGAATGCTGCCGGCATTTGTGAATTCTGCGGCGGAAAGATAACCTCGGGAGAGTTTGATTGGGTCCTTTCGCGTATCGAGCAGGATGAATCTTATCAAGGTTGATAAGCGGCTGCTGACATCTTATTGCTGCGGTGCGACATCGAAGGACCTCGGCAAATCGGGAAGTACCTTTAAGAAAATGCGACGAACCTATTCGTGGGAGATTTCTGTGAAACGTAGTCTATTGCTACTCCTTCTGCTTTCATCTTTTCTGTTGAATCCGGCGGCCTTCGCGGCGCCCCAGATTGCGCGACATTCAGCAACTGCAACCGCGCCGCAAACGGCAACAGCGCCCGCGCGGGCGCAACAGGCACAGCTTGTCAATCACATACTTGCCAACGGCCTTGAGATCATCGTGCTGGAAGATCATTCGGTGCCGCTGGTTACGCTGGAGTTGGCAGTGAAGAACGGTTCGTACACCGAGCCGCCCGAACTTAACGGGCTCTCGCATCTTTACGAGCACATGTTTTTCAAGGCGAACCGCGCGGTGGCCAACGCTGAAGAGTATCTGCGCACCATTGGCCAGTTGGGAATTGCTTACAACGGCACTACTCGCGAAGAAGTAGTTGACTATTACTTCACCACCACTACTCCGAATCTTCGGACGGCGATGCAGTTCATGCGCGACTCCGTACGCTATCCGTTGTTTGAACAAGGCGAGTTTGAGCGCGAGCGCCAGGTAGTAATTGGCGAGATCGATCGCAACGAGTCGAACCCCTTCTTTTATCTCAATCAAGAGATGACTAACCGGATGTTCTCGAAGTACACCAGCCGCAAAAACCCGCTCGGCAACCGGCAAACGGTTTCGACGGCAACCACGGCGATGATGCGCCTGATCCAGTCGCGTTACTACGTGCCCAACAATTCGGCGCTGGTGATTACAGGTGACGTGAACCCGGAAGAGATTTTCAAGATGACACAGGATCTTTATGGTGATTGGCCGCGTCGCGAAAAAGATCCATTCGTTGAGTTTCCGTTGGTCGAACATCCGCCCTTAACAAAAAGTGAGGGCGCGGTTATCGCTCAACCAATCCAGAACGTAATCATAGATATCGGCTGGCATGGACCATCGATCGGAAAAGACAATCCGTCAACTTATGCGGCGGATGTTTTTTCGTTCATTCTCACGCAGCCAAACTCGCGCTTTCAACGCGCCCTGGTTGACACCGGCTTAGTCAATGGGGTCAGCATTGGTTACTACACCCAGCGCAACGTTGGCCCGATTCAAATCCTTGCGCAGACGTCGCCGGAAAAAGCGCACGCGGCGATCAAGGCGATTTACAACGAAGTGTCCCATTTCAACGACAAGGATTACTTCACTGACGATCAACTTGAAAGCGCCAAAGCACTTTTGGAAGCTGACGATCTTTATTCGCGCGAAAAGCTGAGCGACTATTCGCACACCTTGAGTTTTTGGTGGGCCTCGACGGGGCTCGATTACTTTCGTGGTTACCTGGGTCGCCTGCGCGCCACCTCTCGCGCCGACATCAGCCGTTACGTAACCACTTACATCCAGGGTAAGCCGCACATCGGATTGGCGCTGGTGTCGCCAGATGCGCAACAAAAGATAAAAATTGAACCGGCAGAACTAATAGGTCAATGAGTAAAAACATTTTTCGCAATAACCAGCAATTCCATTCTGAATCGCGCGTGACGCGCGGTACAACCACAACGTCTTTCGCCGAGTTGGCGCGAAATCTGGTGTTGTTGGTTTCCTTGGTGCTGCTGCCGCTGCCGGGGCTGATGTCTTCAGTTGCAGCGCAGAATCCCACCGAACCCGCCAATGCGACCGCATTACAAGGGGCCCAAAGCGTTGTCGCAAAGCAAGCAGCCCTGGTTACAGAGTTTGATGTCAATGGACTGAAGGTTTTGGTCAAACGGCGTGAGGGCAGCTTGACCGTTGCTGCCGGCCTTTTCATCCGCGGTGGTTCGCGAAACATTACCGCCAAAGATGCGGGCATCGAAGCATTGATGCTCGACGTGGCCACTGACGCGAGTGCTTCCTATCCGCGCGCGCGCATGCGTAACGAGTTGGCGCGCATGGGAACGGTGCTGGGCTCGAGCGAGAACTACGATTATTCAGCGCTCTCGCTGACTTCAACCCGGGTAAATTTCGATCGCTCCTGGGATATTTTTACCGACGTCGTGCTTCACCCCGCGTTTACCAAAGAAGATTTTGATTTGGAGAAGGAACGCGCGCTTTCGTCTCTGCGCGACGATTCCGATGATCCCGATACCTACCTGCAAAGACTGCAGGAGCGTGTAGCCTATGCCGGCCATCCTTATTTGAATCGGCCACAGGGAACTGTTGAATCAGTTACCAACTTAACGCTGGAGGATTTGCGCCGTTATCACCGGCAGACAATGGAAACGTCGCGACTGCTGCTCGTGATTGTTGGCGATCTGGATCCAGTTCAACTCAAGCAGCGGATTGCGGCGACGCTGGGGAAACTCCCACGGGGCGGCTATCGGGATCAGGCCACGCCAATCCTTTCTTTTCCTGCGTCATCGGTTGAAATAACGGATCGCACTTTGCCGACCAATTATGTACAAGGCATTTTCAGCGCGCCAACGCTGACGTCTGCGGACATTTATCCGATGATGGTTGGTTCTTCAATTCTGCGAGATCGCGTGTTTCAGGAGGTGCGAGTCAAACGAAACCTTTCTTATGCGCCAAACGCGTTTCTCGCGAGTCAGGCTGCAAATGTTGGCGGCATTTATGTAACTGCTGTCGATGCGAACCAGGCGGTCGGCCTGATGCTGGACGAAATCCGTCGCTTGCAATCGCAGCCGATAGATAATGACGACATCAACGGTGTCATCTCGCAATACCTGACAACCTATTATATGGAACAGGAAACAAATGCCGCGCAGGCCGCCAACCTGGCTGAGTATGAATTAATAGGCGGCGGCTGGCGCAACTCCTTTGAGCTTATCTCCCGGCTGCATGCAGTAACGCCCGCCGACGTTCAGCGCGTTGCGCAAAAGTACATGCACAACCTGCGCTTTGTAGTTCTGGGAAATCCCAAGAGCGTGGATACCAAGGTCTTTATGGGAGAAGTGGAAAAGGGAGACTGAAGGCGGACGGCAGACGGCAGTCGGCAGTCGGCAGTCGGCAAGAGCAGAGAAGTTCAACGGAAAAAACTCAAGACAAAAAAGCGCCGCACGATCGTCAAGATCACGCGGCGTTGTTCGTTTCTGCTTTCTGTCCGTCTGCCGACTGCCTACTGCCGACTGTTACTACTGCTCCAGCCGCGTTTCGCTCACTAGTTTTTCGTAAAGTTTCCCATCAAGTTGTCGCAGTATCTTTGCTTCATTCAGCGCCAGCCGCTCGTTGCCACTTTCAAAATACGCGACTGCAAGATTGTAATGAGCATCGGCAAAAGCCGGACGCAAGTTGGCTGCGCGGGAGTAAGAAGCGATCGCTTCGGACAGGCGGCCCGCATAGTAATAGGCGTCGCCCAGCTTGTTATGTATTTCCTCTGACTCGGGCTTGAGCTCGAGCGCGTGCTGGTAGGCGCGAATCGCTTCCGCATTTTTCCCCTGCTTAACCTTGCAATAACCAACCTGCACCCAGGCATCAGCGCGGCGCGGATTGCGGTTCGCCGCCGTCTCGAAATAGCCAAGCGCGTTGTCGTAATTGCCAAGCCACAGCGAATCCAGGCCCGTACGATATGACGAATCGGCGACGTCGCCACTGCGGTCGCGCGCCGGAAGCGCAGATAGTGAATGTAACTGGCCCGGCCGTAGTTCTGCCAGTCGCGCCACGCCGATCGCAAGGTTTATGTTTTGGCCATTCGTCACTTTCACCGTGACCACACCAATGACCTGGCCTTTAAGATTAAATACAGGACTGCCACTGTTCCCGTGCGAAATCGGCGCGGTGATTTGGATGATCTTGCCGACGTTCGGAACCTCGCGCACTGCCGAAACAATTCCGTCAGTAACCGAGCCTTCGAGTTTAAGCGGATTGCCAATCACAAAAATAGACTCGCCTTCATCCGGCAACGCGCCCGCAATCTCGCTGGCGCGCTGGCGTTCGTGCGGCATGTCGACGCTGAGCAGCGCCAGGTCGCCTTCTTCGTCAACGGCCAGCGTCCCGGTAACGGCGAACACTTTGCCTTTGCCGTCAAGCGTCTTTACTTCACATCGTTTCGCGCCGCGAATGACATGAAGGTTGGTGACCACCTCGCCGGGCCGGAGAAAAAATCCGCTGCCGGTCATCACCGGTTCGTCATCCGCATCGTAGGTGGCGATAGCAACCACCGCCGGCTTAACGCGTTTGACCAGATCCGGAAGACTTTCCTGCGCGTGTGTTTGTTGGAAGGAGAAAAGACTTACAGCTAGCAGCAGCAACTGGGGGAAGATGCGTTTCATAGCTTTCAGTTGTAACTAACCGAATCCTGCGGTTGATAGAGTGCCGAACCAGTTGGTCCAGCGTTGATCGCGGACGAGGCCGGGAAGCTCGACGGGTACGGGGTTTACGGACACCCTGCCCGTAAGGCGGATATTAGCCCAACGGCGGCAGGCCGCATAGAAAAATCTTGGTGAGGTTGAATTTAATCGGCGACCCAAGACCCATCGGCCACCTGACACCGTACCTGTTGGCTACCGAAAATAGACAAGGCCGCCATTGCTGACGGCCTTAAAGGGAATTACTCCCTCAAATTGTGAATGCTTAGCGAATGATTTCGATTACGCCAAGTCGCGGACCAGCAGGTACTAACACCGTGTTCTTGATAACGCCGATGTCTTCCAGTGTGACCAACAACCCAAAGTCAGGCAGCATGGTTCTCGCTTTAATTTCCGCTTCATTGCGGTTTTTCAGATTAACGATTTGTCCTAGCTTCTCAAACTGGTTGTCAGGCGAAACGGCCCAGAGGATGTAGGTGCGTCCAACAGGCGCTTGTTTCAGCTCATGAAAAACCATTTTCACTTGAGTTGCTTTGCCACGATGCGGCTGGATGAAGACATTCGCGCGCGCGCCTGACATTTCGCCGGTGAAGTTAAGTTTTAGTTTGGTGTCGTCGCCGCGTTTGTAAGCGGGAATGTTCAGCATTGGCACCGTGTAAGTACTGGCTTCGGTAGTCGCCACAGCAGTCGCGCCTACGTTTTCGCCGAGCGGCACGATAGTGTGTGGAATTACCGCAAAGCCTTCCGGCGCGGCGCTACGGAAAAACACGCGCGTATTCGGATCGTATGTGGTCAGCGTGGTCTCGGGCGAAGCAACCAGCATGAACCGGTTTAGCGGCGTGGTTGTTTCAAAAGTTCCCAGACCATTCGTTACGGTTATTGGACCAAGTGAAGTGACCACCCCGGCCGGATCAACGGCGTAGAGATTGAGAGCGGTAACGTTGTTTGGCACTCCCGTCAGATTCAGTTTAATCCTGGTGCCGTTGTCGTCCCGTAAAATCGTGGCCACGCCCTTGGCGCCGGTGATTGTCACTGGACTCAAGTTGACGATTGTTTCTCTGCCTACCGGATATTCGACTACCGTGTAGGTGCCGTCAGCATTCTGAGTGGTCTTGGTAACGGTGGTTGGAGTTGTGACTGTGGTTGTGGTTGTGGTTCCTATCTGTGCGCTGGCCAGCGCGGCACTTGAAGAAATCAACAGTGCTGCGCCTAGCAGAGAAATGCATTTATTCATATTACGCTTGCTCCTTCTATTTGTACTTAATCGCGATTAAGTTTGCGTGGGGGAAGATTCTGTAAATACTCAATTAAGTAGTCGCAAGCGTTGTGCCCCGAAGTGCCGAGCGAAAAGTTGCCGATTTCTCCGGTTTTTTGGAGGAAATAGGCCGCTGGGCGACGCACATCAATACAGTGGTGTACGCATCTCTTCGGCCTGGATTCGCTGCTATTGCTTTGGCAGCCGCGTGAATTGAGGAATGGTTTGACCAGTGGCGGAGAGCCTGATGAGTTTTTCGAGACGCCTTAATCGTGTCTCTTCCTGCTTTGCGCTAATCACCCACCAGTTAGCCGCCTTGCGATAAGAAGGTGGTTGGGAGGCGAAGAATTTCAACGCTGCCTTATTCCGGCGCAGCTTGCCCGCATAGGGTTCAATAAGCTCAGCGCTTCGTTGTTCGTAAGAATAAATTCCGGAACGATTTTCTTTGCGCGCTGCGAACGCCTTTTCTCCGGCCGGGGCCATGCGCCCCTCCCGAATCAATTCCTTTGCTCGTCCGATATTAACTGCGCTCCAGGTGCTGGAAGTTTTGCGTGGGGTGAAACGAATTGAGTAACTGTCGTCATCAATGCGGCGGCGGATACCGTCTATCCAGCCGAAGCAAAGAGCTTCATCAACCGACTCAGGCCAGGTGATGCTTTGTTTGCCAGTGCCCTTTTTGTAAAAGCCAACGAGTAACTCTTTTGCGTTTGCGTGGTGAGCCGCGAGCCACTTACGAAAGTCGGACGGAGATTTGAAGAATTTTGGCTTGAGGTCCATCCAAAAAACCAGTGGAATTAAAAGGATCAATAATTACGCAGGTGGGTTATCGCCGCCAACACATCACTCGCTTGCGGCAGGATCGCTTCTTCCAATTGCGGCGCATAGCCAACGAACGTGTCCATGGCGGCGACCCGACCAACCGGCGCGTCGAGGTATTCGAACAGTTCGCCGGAAATCCGGGCGGCGATCTCGGCGCCGTAGCCGAACGAGAGTGAGTCTTCATGAGCGACGATCACTTTGCTGGTCTTCTTCACCGTCGCCGTGATCGCGTCCCAGTCATAAGGCGCCAGGCTGCGCAGATCGACAATCTCGACGCTGATGCCCTGCTGCTCGGCTTGTTTAGCGGCGACTACTGAGCGCTGCACCAGCGCGCCGTAAGTGATAATCGAAAGGTCTTTTCCTTCACGCACCGTTTTTGCTTTGCCGAACGGGATCATGAAGTCATCGCCGGGGTATTGCGATTTATTGTAAGCCTGGCGGTAGAGATGTTTGTGCTCGAGAAACAGAACCGGATCGTCGCAGCGGATCGAGGTGCGCAGCAGACCATTCGCATCCAGCGCGTTCGATGGATAAATAACGCGCAGGCCGGGAATCTGCGTAAATGTAGAAACGCCGGACTGTGAATGGTAAACGGCGCCGCCCTTGAGATAGCCGCCCACCGGCACACGCATGACTACGGGAGAACTCCAGTCGCCGCCCGAGCGCCAGCGCATTAGCGCCAGCTCGTTACGAATCTGGTGCATGGCCGGCCAGATGTAATCGAAGAATTGGATCTCAACCACTGGTTTCAATCCGCGTGTGGCCATGCCAATAGCGCGACCGACGATGTTGGCTTCGGCGAGCGGGGAATTGAAGACGCGCGCGCTGCCAAATTTTCTTTGCAGGTTGGCTGTGACCTTAAACACGCCGCCTTTGCCTTTAACTTTGTCGAGGGATTCTTCGCGGGAGCAATCAGCAACGTCTTCGCCAAAAACGACAACGCGCGGATCGCGGGCCATTTCGGTATGCAGACAACGGTTGATCAGGTCAACCATCGTTCCCGGATTGCCCGTAAGTTGCGCACGAGCTTCGGTGTCGAAAGTTTTTGAAGTGGGATCGACGTCGGGCGAGTAAACATAAAGCTTCGCCGTTTCCGGAGCGGGCTGGGCGCTGGCAAGCGCCGCGTCGGCCGCTTCATTAACAGCAGCATCAATCTCGTCCTTAATTTTTTGCAGTGCCTCCTGATCGGCAATACCTTCATCGATCAGGAGTGCGCCGAAGCGTTTTACCGGATCGCGTTCCGCATCAGCAGTTCGTTCTTCATCAGGCCGATACAGCCGTTCATCGTCTGAAAGCGAATGCGAATAGGGGCGTATCACCTTGGCGTGAATGAAAGCCGGACCTTTTCGCGAGCGACAGTAGGCGACAGCTTTTTGCATCGTCCCGAGCGATTCGATTGGATCCGTACCGTCGCAGCGCTGCAGATAAAGGTTCGGAAAGTTTTCGACCAAGCGCGAAACGTCGCCGCCGGCAGTTTGCACTTCGACCGGAACGCTGATCGCGTAGCCGTTGTCTTCCAACAGAAACAGCACCGGCAACTTCAGATTGCAGGCCGTGTTGAGTGCTTCCCAAAACTCGCCTTCGCTGCTGGTGCCGTCGCCAAGAGAAACATAAACCACTTCATCCCTTTGAAAGTTTGAAGCGCGCTTGTTTAGTTCCTTGATCAACTGGAAGCGATAACCTGCCTCGGCGCAACCAACCGCCTGGAGCAACTGCGTTCCGGTTGGTGACGACTGCGAAACGATGTTGAGTTTCTTATGGCCCCAGTGTGAAGGCATCTGACGCCCATGCGAGTTTGGATCTTTCTCGGCGCCTACCGCCGACAACAACTGCTCCAACGGCGTCATGCCGAGCTGCAAACAGAGGGCGCGATCGCGATAGTAAGGATAAAACCAATCGTAACCGGGCTTGAGCGCCATGCCCGCCGCAACCAGCACTGCCTCGTGACCGGCGCCGCTAATCTGAAAAAAGATCTTGTTCTGATTCTTAAGCTGAATCTCTTTGTCATCGAGACGGCGCGATAGATACATCGTGCGATATATCTTCAGCATTTCTTCCGCTGACAATTTAAGACGAGTGGCCGGCTGAGACTCGCTCCCGGGTTTAGCTGCGGGTGCCTCTACTCGCACCGGCGCGGGTTGTGGAGCAGGACGAGCTACGGCGGCGGCGTTTTGTTCCGCGGGCTTTTGTTCAGCACGCCCTTCAGCAGGCTTTGCAACTTCAGCGTTTGTCTTGGGAACAAGTTTTAGTACTTTGGTATCAGGCATGATTGATGCTCGGTCCGCCTACGACGACTCAGTTTCCAAAATCGTTCGATATTCTTGCGCCATCGAGGGATGGCCGTGTTTCGTCGCGGCTTCGATTCCGCGCTGATATGTTTCTTGGGCCTTATCAGATTGACCAGTGGTCTCGTACGCCCGGGCCAGCATTCCGTGGGCATTGCCTTCGTCATCCGAGATGGCCAGGTAACGCTCGAGCGTTTCGATCATCTCCTGGGTCTGACCCGCCTTCTCATATTCTTTGGCCAGGCCAAACAGGATGCTGCTGTCGACGGGATCACTTACCAGCATTTGTTTGAAGATGTCTATGCGTGATGTGGTCATAACTCAAAAGTCGGTAAATGGTAAATAGTGAATAGTAAATGGAAAAATCTGATGGCGCTGGCCCACTGCTCTTACCATTCACCATTTACCATTTACGATTTACCGATCAGCAACTTCGCAATCGTCTGCAACTGCATGTTCGACGTTCCTTCGTAAATCGCGCCAATCTTCGAGTCGCGCCAGTATTTCTCGACCGGATAATCCTTGACGTAACCATAACCGCCATACAGCTCAATCGCTTTCGACGCGATTCGTTCGGCCGCGCGCGACGAATAAAGTTTCGCCATCGCCGCTTCCTTCACGAAATTCATGCCCGCGTCTTTCATGCGCGCCGCGTTGTAGACCATTAAGCGCGCGGCTTCCAGGTCGGTAGCCATTTCCGCCAACTGAAACTGCACGCCCTGAAATTGATTAATCGATTTGCCAAACTGCTGGCGCTCGCTCGTGTAGGCAACTGCAGCATCCAAAGCCCCGCGCGCGATTCCTATCATCTGCGCGCCGATACCGATACGGCCCTCATTTAAAGTTTCAATGGAAGTCTTATAACCCTTGCCCACTTCGCCCAACACATTTTCTTTCGGAACCTGGCAGTCTTCGAGAATCAATTCAGTGGTTGAAGACGCGCGGATGCCGAGCTTGTCTTCCTTCTTACCAACGGTGAAGCCGGCGAAACTCTTTTCGATAATGAAGGCGGTTATACCGCGATAGCCGGCTTCCGGATTCGCGTTTGCAAACAGAATAAAAATCTCCGCTTCGTTGCCGTTGGTGATCCAAAGTTTTTGGCCGTTGAGAAGGTAATGATCGCCCTTATCGACCGCGCGAGTTTGCATGGCAAACGCGTCGGAGCCCGACCCTGCTTCGCTTAGCGCATAGGCGCCGACTTTTTCACTCGCCAGCAGCGTTAGATATTTTTCCTTCTGCGCCTGAGTGCCCCAGCGAATCAAGGCGTTGTTCACTAACGTGTTTTGCACGTCAACAAACACGCCGACCGAAGCATCGATGCGCGAGAGTTCCTCGACGGCGATGATCGCTGTGAAGAATGAAGAGCCTGCGCCGCCAAATTCTTCCGGCGTTTCAATCCCCATCAAGCCCAAATCGAAACACTGCTTGATGAGCGCCGGATCGAGTTTGCCGTGCGCGTCCATTTCCTCGACGCGCGGTCGCAGTTCACCCTCGGCGAACTCGCGCACGCTGGCGCGAAACATCTGCTCGTCTTCGGAAAGCGTCGTCAGAACTCGATCGCCGGCCTGATCATTT
>JACCVY010000066.1 GCA_013697915.1 Blastocatellia bacterium
GCTGATGCATCACTCCGATCGCGGCGTGCAGTATGCGGCCGCTGATTACGTCGCCCTTTTGCTAGAACACAAGATCCAGATCAGCATGAGCCGCACCGGCAACCCCTATGACAATGCTAAAGCCGAACGGTTCATGCGCACGCTCAAGTACGAAGAGGTTTACATGAACGACTACGAAACGCTCGCCGAGGTGCTGGCCTCGGTCCAGCATTTCATCGAAGCGGTCTATAATCGCAAGCGGCTTCATTCGGCCATCGGCTACTTGCCGCCAGTCGAGTTTGAAGCTTCGCTTTCGCCACCAATACTTTCTTAACTTTCTGTGTCATTTCAGGGGTTCACTACATCTTCTGTCTCTCCCCCCGGCTAGTTGGAATGAGGTCACTTGCGCTTGTTCTTCGAGCCGATCAGTCGTGGCATCACTATCTGACATTCATTTGGCTGGTGACGGATCAACTGGGCACGCCGCGGATGATCTTTGACAAGACCGGCAGCCTGGCGACTACGAGTCGGCACGACTATTTGCCGTTCGGGGAAGAGGTCTACGCCAACACGGGTTTGTGCACGACCACTCAAGGCTACACGTCCGCCGGGTAACAATCCTATTGATAAGGCGCGGCAAAGTTCACTGGATACGAACAGGATGCAGAGACGGGCGCCAACTTTCGACAGAGGCTATTCAACTGGCGCACTGGTAGCAGTGACCTATGGCAGCGGCAGCAGCGCCGGCACGTATCGCGGTTACGATCAAATGGGCCGCATCGTGGATTACTTCCTCGCTAGATACTACTCATCAACGCAGGGGCGCTTTACTTCACCGGATGAATTCAACGGCGGGCCGGTGGAGCTATTTACAGAAGCGGCGTCACACAAATCCGACTTTCTTTGCCGATCTTCGACGGCCGCAAAGTCTGAACAAGTATCAGTACTCCTACAACAATCCGTTGCGTTATGTCGACCCTGACGGACACCATCCAGATGGAGACCAGGACCAGGACAAACCAGACGTTATTAAGGTCAATGTGAACCCGCCAGAGATCTTAAGTGTTAGGGTAAGTATTATCGATAGGCTTCCCAATGGCTCTGTTCCGGTGGGTGGTGAATTTGAAATCTCGTATAAGTACAGAACTTCGCTGCCTCAAAACGGAGCGAAGCCGGAAGATTTAGGAAGGATAGAAGGCATCTGTAACCCTCCCCTGTTTAGGACCACTCATAAGTAGAGACTTCCGGATTTTGAGCCTACCCCAATTTCGCTACCAGCCTAAATTGGAAAAATCCGGGTTTTGGAGGTGCCCTGCAAGCACCTGATTCGGGGTCAGACCGCGCAGCGAGCTGTGTGGTCTGAAGCCGTTGTAATCGTTCTTGAACGCTTCGATCTTTTCCTGCGCATCATCGAGCGAAAGGAACCAGTTGACGTTCAAACACTCATCACGAAAGCTGCCGTTGAATGATTCGATGAACGGATTATCCGTCGGTTTTCCCGGTCGGGAGAAGTCCAGCGTCACTTCGTTCTCATAGGCCCACTGGTCCAACACCTTCGAGATGAACTCGCTGCCGTTGTCCACCTGGATTCGTTTGGGCACCACTCCCCGCACTTGTTTGATCCGTTCCATCACCTCGACTACGTCGAAGCCCTTCAAGCTCTGGCCCACCTCGATCTCCAAACATTCGCGGCTATAGTTATCGACTAAAGTTAAGGCCCGGAAGCGACGCCCGTCAAATAGTTGATCGCTGACGAAGTCCATGCTCCAGCACTGATGCGGTCCAGTCAGCACAGGCCGCTCCTGCCGGTGGGCTGCGGTCTTACTTCGACGTGGTCGTTTGCGGCGCAAATTCAGGCCTTCTTCCTTGTAAATACGATAGGTCCGCTTGTGATTGTCCGGCCAGCCTTCGCGCCGCAGCAGGATCTGGATACGCGGGAAACCGTATCTCACCCGCGTCTCGGCAAGCTCTCTTATCCGTTGCCGCACCGCCCGATCGTCGCGTTGGTGCTCCACGTAACGAAACACCGTCCGCCACAACATTACTACCGCACACGCCCGCCGCTCTGAGACGCGGTAGTTGGCCAACAAGCTGTTGACCAACTTTCTTTGCTGCCTGACCCTCAGAGCTTTTTTTTTAACACGTCCTGGAGCATCTGCTTGTCCAGCGTCAGATCCGCCACTATCTGCTTCAGCCGGCTGTTCTCTTCTTCCAACTGTCTTAACCGTCTCAGCTCCGCGGGACCAAGCCCGCTGAACTTCTTCTTCCAGTTGTAGAACGTCGCTTCGCTGATGCCCAGCTTCCGGCAGACCTCCGCCACTGCTACTCCCGTCTCCGCCTGCTGCAGCGCGAAGACAATCTGCGACTCCGTAAACTTTGATTTTTTCATGGCAATTACCGGCTCCTATCCTGTCATAATTGCCCGGCTCTTTTCTATTTTAGAGTGGTACTGTTTTTGGGGAGAAGGTCACATGGGCAGTGAAGGTTACGCTGAAACCAAATATTCTTCGGAACTCTGAACGAGTTGCGACCGTTTTCCAAAACATTTGGATGCGTTTTCCCCGGGGTTGCCAAAGCGCAACCCCGGGCTGAAAGCAGCGAACGCTTTCAGCGTTAGGGTTACAGCCTGAAATTAAAGAACACTTTCCAGTGTTAGTTATTCAGTTTATTTCGGCAACAGACTACAGGGCAGTGGCTTGAATCCGCTCCACTGGAAGTCTGAACCGACGACGATCGGTTGATCGGAAGTTACTGTTACCGCCGTCGACACATTGGTGACGCCATCGAATCCTGGACCACCCGCGACCGGGAGTTGCCAGCGGACGTTCAACGTATTCGCTGCGGCTACGGCCACCGTTGCACTACCCGTTTGACCCGGATAAGTAGCGGCCGGACTGGTACCGGGAATGTTAGCGCCCGCCAGGTTAGTCCCATTCTTATCCAAAATGTGCACGGCAACATTCGCGGTCGATGTGCTGCCGTTGAAGATATAGAGATCGGCTGCAGTGTTGCTGCCTGCATTGGGGTAGCTTGCAGGTGTGCACACCCAAACATAGGGAAGACCACCACCTTAGCCGGACGGCCCTGGGGGTCCCGGAGGGCCTTGCGGACCAACGCAGGCAAAGGACGCAATTAGAAATACTAAGCCAGTGCAAGCGAGGGACGCACGTCGAAGAGTGGTGTTCATAACAATCTCCTTATGGGTGAGCGTGGTGATCGTAAATCGTGAACCGTGATTCGTGAATCGGCTATACCAGGGGCACGAGGTAAGCGAAACAGTTCGTAGAAAAACGCCGCCTATTGATCGAATAAGCGCGCAAAGTATTTCGATAACGAATTCCCCGACATATCCGAAGAGATGAAGCCAATGTAATTGTCGGGTCGCAAAAGCAAGTCGAAAGGTTTGTCTGTGCCAAAGATTCCCGCTACGTTTGGATCAAGCGGGATAAGGTGACAATCAACTAGTTCAGCGTACCTGGCTTCAGTTGCGTTCGCTTCCTTTTCGCCACCAAGGAAACCAGCCCCGTCATCGCTTGAAACTTTCAACTTCCCGCCAACCGCTGCTCCATCCGAGAACATAAGCAGATGAAACTTTGGCGTGTGCAGCCGCTCGTAAATATTCTTGCCGTCAATTTCAAAATAAGGCAGGCGGTCGCCGGCTTTGACTTCGAACTCATCATCTCCACCGTTACCGCCGATCTCATGCAGGCTTAGCGAGCCCGCCCGGTAACTGATACCAATCTGAGAAATCAGGATGAAGAACTTCTTGCGGACTGCCTCGATCGAGAGAATGTATTTCGCCAGTGGTGGGAATATAGTGGTGCGAATCAAGCCAACAAACCAATCTTTGCCCGCCGCGAGATTGAACATGCGGTCAGTGGTCGCGGTCAACCTCTTCGCGTTCGGCAGGCGCTCTTCGTTGTAAGTATCCAAAATCTGCGGCTGGGCTGAATGTTTAAGGACCAGCGCCAGTTTCCAGGCGAGGTTGTAAGCGTCCTGTATTCCCGTGTTCATGCCCTGGCCGCCGGCCGGCGTGTGAATGTGCGCCGCATCGCCGGCAACAAAACATCTGCCCGCAGAAAACTTGTCGACGTGCCGCGTATGGACCTTGTACGTCGAAAACCAATCGACCCGCGTGATGTCCAGTTCGAGTTGCGCTTCCTTTTTGATCTGCGCCTCTATCTCTTCGTAAAGAATTTCGTGCTCGTCTTTTTCGTGGCCTTCGGGAAAAGCGCCGACGATGCGCCAACGCTTTTCACCGGGCATCGGAAAGAAAGCAACCACGCCGTGCGGGGCCAGGCAGACAGTCAATGCGTCGTGAGTAAACTTCCAATCGATCACCACATCGGCAACGTAGAATAGACGCTCAAAAGTGCTGCCCTCAAAGGCAAGACCGAGCGCGTGTCTGACCGGACTGTGCGGTCCATCGCAGCCAACCAGGTACTTTCCTGCGATTGTTTGCGACTCCGCGCTGCGGACTTTAACTTGAGCTGTGACAGTTGTGGCGTCCTGCGAAAAACCTTCGAGTTCGGTTTGCCAAAGCACATCCTGGCCGTGCTCTTTCAGCCAATCGTACATTAGCTGCTCGTTCCGGCTTTGCTCTAACACAAGCATGAACGGGTAGGCGCTCAATCCCTTTCCGATGTTCGACAATTCAACCTGTCCCAGTACTTCACCGCGTTCCAGCAGGCGCACCTTGCCGGCAATGGTTCCTTGCTCGACAGCTTTTTGTGCCAGGCCAAGTTGTTCGTAAATCTCGAGCGTGCGCGCGTGAACACCGAGCGCTTTAGAGTAGGGAGTCACTCCGGCGGCCTTATCGATGATGATGAAATCAACTTCGTATCTGACGAGCTGACACGCGAGGGCAAGTCCGGTGGGACCAGCGCCGCTGATGATTACATCGGTCTTGAGGGTTGGCGGCATGGGCCAATCGTAACGGAGCAAACTTAGAACGGGCAAGGCTCACGAGTAGAAGGCATAAGAAAGCAGTAGGCAGAAAGCAGGTACGTTGCCCGTGGGCACAGATCCGTATACTGGGACCGCGGGCGTCCCGCCCGCATGGTTACGTTATCACCCATCGTTCAGTGATCGAATTGTTCGCGCTCCGCGCTCTTTGCGGACGGGACGTCCGCGGTCCCAGTATTAAGACTCAGTACTCAGTACTAAGCACTATGCAAGCCTATTCGACGGGGATGCCACGGTTCATGGCAATGCCGCGCGCTTTCATGACGACATCGTCATCGATAACTTCACGACCCGTAGTCCAACCTGCTACCTCATCCAGTGGACGTCCCAGCGCCAGGGAAAGTCTTTCGTCGCTCGCTTCGAACCCGCGATCGCGCAGGTTAAGCAGTATCTTTGCGGCTTTTCGCTGGTCTGTGCCGCGATCGTCAACAATGTGATCGGCAAAAACTTTCGAGTCCCCCGCGCCTGCGCCCAAAACTTTGGAGAGCAGGTAAGCCAGCACCGAACTCAGTCCGATACCAGCGGCAATCATGCCTAACCGGCGCAGTCGCGCATTGTTATTCTTGAGTGCTTGCTGATTTTGCGTGTCGAGTTTGTTTTCCATTTGAATGTATGCCCACCTTGTTACTTTAATTTTCCGTCAGCTTCGAGCGATGCAACCTGAGTCGCGGATCCACCGTTACAAAAACATGCACCATCGTATTCCTGCGGCGTACTTATTCGGCCAGTCCTGTACGATTTCAAGTTGCTTTTCTTCCACCGACTTCCCCAAAGCAAATTCTCGGCCAATTGGTTAATCCGCAGAGTTCACCGATACCGCAGATAAATAGATTGAACAGACAGGGTGGCGCTAAATAAACCGACCTTATCCTTTTCCTGATCGGTGTAATTGGCGGATTGGTTGTTGTTGATACTTTAATTCGGCACACTTCGAGAGTATGCTTGCAGGCCGCAAGCGTTGCCGGACACCCCCTGACCGGTGCGATCATCATCAACGAAATCTTCAACGGCGTGTGAACGCTTCTTTCGGAAAGGAAACACTGCAGTGACAAATCAAGTCTCAAGTTTGAGGTGGAAACAATCCGTCGTGCTAAGACTGAGTGTCGCATTACTTTTATTGCTCGGCACACTTGCCTCTGCAGGCGCGGCAACAGCTCCGGGCAACCGCTGTAAAGATCGTTGCAATGATGCTTATCGGTTGAGAAAAGATCTATGCCGGGCTATACCGCTAAAGCACGAACGCAAGTCTTGCGAAAACGCCGCCAAGCGAGCGAAGGATAATTGCAAACATCGCTGCCAGTGAAATGGTGAGCAATGGGCAGTTGGGAAAGAAGGCAGAAGGCAGTAGGCAGAAAGCGGGTCAACTCGCGCCCTTGTCTTTGCTGAAGCCATAGGGACAATGCCGGCAACCGCTTTCGCAGCAAAGGCCGCGACGCAGTAGAAAGCGTTCAGTAAAGACCATCATGGCGCCTTCGAGGTAATAATCTTCGCCTTCGATCGGCGAATACGGCGCCTTTGGGTCTTCTTCCTTATGGGGAACTTGCTCGTCAGCGCGCATCGGTTTTGCTGGATCATTCACGGCGGATGCGGGATCAAGACTCCTGTCAGATGTTTCATCCGGCAATCGACGCACCCTTACAAATAAGTGCGGCGGTTGAAGGCAAAGCAAGACTGTTAATCGTTAATCTCTTTTAATTACACGGGACTCGTCGAGGATCACGTTTTCGGGGTCGACTACCAACGACGTCGGCGCCACATCAAGTTTGATCTCTTCGACGGCATGTTTATTCTCAGGCTTGATAAGGATGCGCCGCTTGCTATTGCCGCTAGAGATTTCTACCGGCACAGTGTTGGGAAAAGCGGCTTCGGATTGAGTTTGATCCAGGATCAGGCGCAGTCGCTTTGTTCGCTCGTTCCAGTTCCACGTTAACTCGTACCGTGGATGGCCCGCGCCATAAACCCAGGGTGCAAAAAACTCCTTCAGGCTCTTACGAGATTCCTTCTCCAATGCGGCACGAAAATCTTCAGATGATGCCAGTGAGCCGCGATGTTCGTTGTAATAACGGCGGATACCACGAAAGAAAACTTCATCGCCAAGCTCCGCGCGCAGCATGTGCAGCACCCAGGCGCCTTTCTGATAGTTGTTGGCGTTCAGCAATTTGAAAAGGTCTTGCGTCTCAGTGTCGTGAATCGGGATGCGGGTCTTCTTCTCGAAATCGAAATATTTATCTGACGCCTCGTGCATGTAATCTCGAAACCGCATTTCACCTTCGTAATGTTGAATCATAAGTCCCGCGAAATAAGTTGCAAAGCCTTCGCTTAACCAGAGATCGGCCCACGTAGATTCCGTCACCGAATCCCCAAACCATTGATGCGCAATCTCGTGGGCCACTATATCGACCAAGCCAACGCGCACCTTGAAAAAAGCACTCCGCGGCTCCGTCGCACGTGAATCAAGCAAGCCGCGCGAAAAAACAATCGCACTGGAATTTTCCATAGCGCCGAAACGTGTGGTGCCAACAATCAAGGCCAGCTTTTCGTAAGGGTAAGGCGCGATTGTCTCGCTGAAAAACTTCAGTGATGGATTCGCGACTGTGAACCCGTACACCGCGTAAATCTTGTCCGGCTGCGGGACATAATAGGTCAACGGCGTGATTGGCGCCTCAGCCATTTTGATTTCTGCAAATTCGCCGACAGCTACGATCATACAGTAAGGCGGAATGGGCGCAGCTTCCGTGTAAGTCCAGGTGCGATTTGTGGGCGAGGAATTCTGCACGCGATCGAGTTTGCCGTTAGCGACGACAAGGTCGCGGACGGGAGCAACGACCGTAAAAGTCACAGTGGTCTTGGCTGACGGGTGATCGAGGCAGGGAATCCAATGATGGACGCGGTCGGGCCAGTTATCACCGATGGCTGAAGGCTTGCCTGCTTTATCATTGGTGAGCACGAGGCCGTCCTTCGGCGCACCGTGATAGGAAACGACCACAACTGCGCGCGCGTCGCGAGGCAGTGGCTTTGTGAGGTTGACGTTTAGCAAGCCGGGCGCTCGCGAAAATGGTGTTGTTGTGCCGTCTACCGTTACCGAGTCAACTGCCAGGTCGCCAAAGTCCAGATCGATTACCGAAACGGCTTTCACGGCCAGGACCGTGATTGCAACTCGCGCGCTGGCGATCTCGCTCAACTGATCATTGAACGCAAGATTGATGTCGTAGTTGATTGGTTTCCAGGAATCGATGAGGCGCTCGTGGCGCGCTGCGAGGGCGGACGACACAAATATGCCGAAGATGAGGAAAAATCCCAGCAACAGGGAACCGCGCAATTCCGGCCGACGGCCCGAATCAGCTATGAAAACAAATGTTGGCTGTGTAAACATGAATGTTATCGGCTTCGACCCAAAAGGCTGGCACCGCTTCGGCTATGCCGCCAACCAATGTTATCTGATTCCCAACAACAACAGCGCCGAGCGATCCGACACTTTGCGTTCTGACTGTAACCAGTTGCGATAGCCGGCCAACTCCTCTTCCTGGATGGGTCGGTTACCGAGCCGGGCCGCGGGCGTGCGCTCAAAAGCGCGATCAGTTAACGCCATGTGCGCATTGCGAATCTTGAGCGGGCCAGGGCCTGCAAGTGCCTGCTCCGCTGATTCCACGTCAGGAAAAAACTCGTCATAGGCGAGCAGATGCCAAACGGTTTCTGCGCCTTCTCCTTTAACTGCGATTACGCGCAGCAGACCAAGTCCACTTTCGAGTTGAAAGACGAGATCGTCGCCCGCTGTAAATTGTGGTGCCATGGTTGCTGAAAGCGATGGTATGAAACAAGAACGGTAACCGCAAAGTCGCCGAGGACTAACGACAGAAACTCGAGGAAGTTTCATTGCAAATCGGCAAACGCAAAACTAGAATCGCCACAACTACATGAGTGAGTTTAGTGCCAAGAAGAATTATTATGAGATTCTCGGCGCGCATGAAAATGATTCGCGACGCGAGCTCGAGCAGCGATACAAGCGCCTGGCCGCGCGCCGCCATCCGGACAAAGGCGGCAGCGAAGAAGAAATGAAGTCGCTGAACGAAGCGTATCGCGTGCTGAGAAATGAAGAGACGCGACGGCTGTACGATGCTGAGCGCGTGGCGTGGCCGGTCGCATTTGTTCCAGTATCATCGCCAACGGCGCATGATGTTGGCGTGCTGGGGCACGGCCTGAGCGCTCTGCTGTGTTTGATCGTTGGTTTATTCTTATTATTCCTGGTGCGCTTTCAGTGGATTTGGTTTCTGTGGCCGCTGGCAATCTTTTCCATGTTCGTAATTCTATTTGGAGTCGTGATGGCACGCAGCGCCATGCGGGCGATGATTAGATCGCTGTCAAAGTCGAACCCCTTGCGACGGCACACGCGCCTGCAAGAGGCAATGTTTTGGAGTCTGGTTGCGGGCGGCGGCTACGGCATTTATCTTCTCTTGACGGCCGTATAGGGGGCAGTTAAATGGCGACGGCGCTCGGCGAAACTAAAACAATGCAAATCTCGGGTTTGGAATTTTTGTTTCTCGAAGTGAACAACCTCGAGGAGTCGCTCGCTTTCTATCGAGACTCGTTAGGCTTTGAAATCAGCAAACACAGCCCGGAGTCTGAGCCGCCGATGGCGACGATGCAGGCCGGCAGCTTGAAGATTTCCCTGGCACAGCATCTGGAGACGATGTTGAAGCGAGGTCGCGGAGTTAGCTTTTTTATCGGCGTGAGTGACGTCGACGATTACTACAATCAATTGCGCGCAAAGGGCGTGGACGTTTACCCACCAGCGGATGAAGGTTGGGGCGGGCGGTTCATAACGCTGCAGGATCCCGACAAGTATCGACTTTTCTTTGTTACCTGGGCTGATGATATTAGCGATTAGCACCGTTTATGGGAGGATAAATGGAACGACAGCACACTGAAAATTTGTTTCGCCGTTACAAGGGACAACTCGTAAACGTGAAGACAATTTCCGCCGGCATTTACAAAGGACGTGTCGGCGAGATCACGAACGATTATGTCGCCCTCACCGACCGCGACGGCGACGACGAAACGCAAACTTTTCTATTTTTTCATGCGATCGAATCAATAGTTGTGATTGGAACTCCGACCGCGCCGTAGCCCTACTCGCCAAATAAAGTTGGATCTGGTAAGCTTTGTTGCATCGATAGGACAAGCTTGCAGTCATGCATTCCATTAAAAATCCACCCAATCCCTGGCTGACGCATTCGGTTGAGTGGCTCGGTGAGCCGCCGGAAGCGAAGCTCGAAGTCTTTGAAGAGACTGCGACGAGAAAGATAATTACGCACAACGACAGTCCTGACGTTGGGTTCGACTATACGATCAACTGCTACCGCGGCTGCATTCACGGGTGCACTTACTGTTTCTCGCGGCCGACCCATGAATATCTTGGCTACGGCGCAGGCACTGACTTTGATCGCAAAATCGTGGTCAAGGTCAACGCGCCAGAATTGTTGCGGAAAGAACTCATGCGGCCCTCCTGGAAGGGCGACGAGATTGTTTTCTCCTTCACTTCCGATCCATACATTCCGCTCGAAGCGCATTACAGACTGACGCGCCAATGTCTGGAAATCTGCGCGGAGTTTCGCAATCCGGTTGGCGTGATTACTAAGTCGGCATTGATTCGGCGTGACATTGACGTGTTGCAACGGCTAACTCGCGAGGCAAGCGTTGGCGTGTTTTTCACCATTCCGTTCACCGATCGCGAAGCCGCGCGTGCAGTTGAACCCTACGCGCCTTTGCCTGATGCACGCTTTCACGCGATGGCAGATCTCGCCGCTGCCGGCATCACTGTGGGCCTCGGCATTGCGCCAATCATTCCCGGGCTGACGACAGATATTCCTGAGCTGCTTGAACGCGCCAAAGAAGCTGGCGCAACCATGGCTTTCGTCAACATGCTGCGGCTCCCCGGTAGCGTCGCGCCATATTTCGAAGAACAGTTGCGCGAGAAGCTGCCGACAAAAGCGGATCGCATTATGAACCGCGTACGCGAAGCGCGCGATGGCAAGTTAAACTCTGCGGTCTTCGGCGAACGCATGCGCGGCAAGGGCGAATATTGGGACGCAATTCACAAGCTCTTCAAAATTCACTCGGAACGGCTTGGCTTTAACAAAAAGTCCCCGCGCGCGGACTTGGGCGAACCAACTTTCCGCAGACCTTCCCCGCAAGCAAGTCTTTTCGGGTAACAACGGTCCCGGTTATCTGTTTCACTAGAGACAGATTTTCCCTCTTTATCTATAATGGCATTCGATCCCTGCCAGCCCGACGAACAATTAGGAGGCTCTCCCCATGATGCTGATCAGACATGTCATACGCGATCGTGAGCCCTACTCGATGAAGGCGTCGGCCTCGGTTCAGGACGCGGCAGAGTTTATGGCGTCGCGCAACGTCGGTGCGGTTTGCGTGGTCGATGAGAGCGGCAAACTGCTGGGTGTTTTTTCTGAGCGTGATGTGCTGCGCCGCGTGGTCGTTTTGCAGCGTGATCCGTCGTCAGTGAAAGTCGGCGACGTTACCAGCGAACTGCGTGCGGTCATCAATTGCGATGAAACTCCACATCAGGCGCTTGAGCGAATGGAACTGATCGGTACGCGTCACCTGCCGGTGGTTGATGGCGAGCGTTGGGTTGGCATGCTTTCAATGCGCGATTTGATGCGAGTCGAGTTAAGCGAGCAAGGCGACGAAATCAAGTTGCTGCACGAATACATCCAACATTAGTTCGTCATCGCCCCAACAACGACGCAAATTCAAATGCATGGAAGGTTTTTCGGGAGCGCTGCGTCAAACACAACAATGAAACGAATTTCATTTGCCGGCTTTTGCGCACTCAACATTCTTGCCTACGCCTGTGGTCATCCGCCGCCGGGACGCGGCGCCGGCGAAGTCGAATCCACGGCGTCACAGCCCGAACAAAGTCAGACTGGTGGCCAGGGCGCTGTCCAGTTTAGGGTTGAGACTGTCGTGAGTGGACTGGAAGTGCCCTGGTCCATTGTTTGGGCGCCTGACGGTCGTATGATTTTCACTGAGCGGCCGGGCCGTGTGCGCGTTTTCCAAAATGGCAAGTTGCGATCGCAGCCTTTGTTTGTTGTTCCGGATGTCGAACCCGGCGGCGAAAGTGGCTTGATGAGTTTGGCGCTGCATCCGCAGTTCGCTTCCAATCACTGGCTCTATCTCTCTTACGCTTACAAAGGCGACGGCCAGCGCGTGCGCGTAGTGCGTTATCGCGAAAGCGATGCGGGCCTGACTGATGGGAAAATAATCATCGAGAACATTCCCGCGGCGCAATTTCATGCCGGCTGCCGCCTTCGCTTTGGGCCGGATGGGAAACTTTACATTACGACCGGTGACGCGACAGAACGCGAGTTAGCCCAACGATTGGATTCACTGGCTGGAAAGACGTTGAGACTGAACGACGATGGCTCCGTGCCGGCAGACAATCCATTTGTCGGTCAGGCCAATGCGCGCCCCGAGGTTTGGACTTATGGCAATCGCAACGGCCAGGGAATCGATTTTCAGCCCGGCACAAATCTTTGTTTCGAGACTGAGCATGGGCCAAGTGGCTTTGATGGACCAGGCGGTGGCGATGAAGTGAATATTCTGGAGAAAGGAAAGAACTACGGCTGGCCTCTGATCCATCACACCGCAACGCGCGCCGGTCTGGAGTCACCTTTGCTGGAATACACGCCCGCGTGCGCGCCGGGCAGCGGAATGTTTTATCGGGGGGACGCGTTCCCTCAGTTCAAAGGAAATTTCTTTTTTGGCTGCTTGCGAGGCACGCGCCTGATTCGCGTCGTGCTTGATGGACGTCGCGTTGTTAGTCAGGAAAATTTGCTTTCCGGCAAGTACGGCCGCATCCGCGACGTGGCGGAAGGTCCCGATGGCAACCTTTATTTCTCGACCTCAAACCGTGATGGCCGCGGGACGCCTGCGAGTGACGACGATCGCATCATTCGGCTCATTCCCATTAAATAGAAACGGACAACAAGCACTCGAAATGGCCATGAATCCAATGCGAAGCAAAACAAGAATCGCGACGATGCTGATGCTGATGGGTCTGTGTTGCGCGCTGGCATTCGCCCAATCCGGACGCAGCTCAATGCATGGATATGTCGGTTTCGAGGATCTTTCTTATCTTGAAGTCGCTGAGAAAAAAGTGCATGCCACCATCGAGCTTCGGGGCAACACAGAATTCAATCACGAAGTCTATACCGCCAAAACGGACGAACATGGCTCGTACGACCTGAAGAGTATTCCAATGGGCCAGTACCTGCTGAAAATTTCGTCACCGGGTTACCGTGTCGACCAAACTGAGATTTACTTGCCGTCTGATTTCAATTGTAGTTTGGCGGTGATGCTGAAAAAGGAGAAGCCATAACCAGAATAACTACTGCACAAAAGCCGGCGAGTATTCGCGAACAGATTTCAAAAGAGGAATGGGAAGCGCGCGTGGACCTCGCCGCTGCCTATCGGCTGGTCGCGCATTACGGCTGGGACGATTTAATCTTCACACATCTTTCGGCGCGCGTGCCCGGGCCCGAACATCATTTTCTAATCAATCCGTACGGAATGATGTTTGAAGAGATTACGGCGTCGAGTTTGGTGAAGATAAATCTCGCTGGCGAGATCGTCCTGCCATCCCCTTATTTCATTAACCCGGCGGGTTTCACAATTCACAGTGCGGTGCACGCGGCGCGCGAGGACGCGCTGTGCGTCATTCACCTGCATACCGATTATGGCATCGCGGTCTCTGCGCAAGCGGACGGGCTACAGCCAATCTCGCAGCAGGCACTTTTTGCGCTGTCATCGCTGGCTTATCACAATTACGAAGGTCTGGCGCTGAATGAAGATGAAAAATCGCGTCTGGTGGCGGACCTCGGAAACAACAACAGCATGATTCTCAGAAATCATGGTCTATTGACGATTGGAAAAAGTGCGGCTGAAGCTTTCCTATCGATGTACATGCTTGAGCGCGCCTGTCACATTCAGATTTTGTCGCAGGCAGGCGGCACTTTGTTGCCAGTGGGCGAGCCGATACTTCACAGCGTGGCGGCGCAACTGGGCGCAGTTACCGTTGGCCAGGGAGCACAGCTAACGTGGCCGGGATTGCTGCGCAAACTCGATCGAATGGATTCGTCTTTTCGTGAATGAGTGAAGACTAACGCTTTTGGGCCAGCATGGCGGTCTTGCTCCAGCCGATGATGTGCAGCGGCGGGAAACGATACTCATGGACCATGCGGAAGTGTCGTTCTGTTTCTGCAAGAATCTGCGGACGCGGATGTGACTTAAAGCGAAACAGGATTTCCAGAAATGTGCTGGCTGGGGTGGGCCGGCAGGGCAGATGAAGCATATGGCCACCCGGCGCGATCACCCGCGCGATTTCAGACATGCCTTCGCCCAACGGCACATATTCAAGCGCGCCGCTTGTGACTACTAAATCCAAAGAGTTGTCGGCAAAGGGAAGCGAAAGCAGATTACCTTCGGCAAAGGTGACATCTTGTGTTCGTCCGGAGCTTTCGTCCAGCGTTTTTTTCGCGGCGCTAATTGAAGTTGCGGAAAGATCCAAAGCGGTAATACTGACTGGGAAACGCATATTTCGCAGCAACGCGAGGGTGAGCAGCCCAGTGCCGCAGCCGGCATCAAGAATTCGCGCGCCTCGCGAAACCGGCAACGGATGATTGGAAAAATACTGATCGAGCGAGCGACCATAACCGTTCAGCTTAAAAGTTAGATCGTAAAAAGCCGCAATCTTGTCGTAATACGAGCCGGCGCGCGCCTCGTCCTTGGTTGCAGTCAGTACGTATTCCATCTCTTACTCCTAAAATGCCCTATATAGGAGAATAAATAGTCTCTCCTGAGAGCCGCTATGATTGGCGCGTAATTGTAGCGTCCCTTGCTTTTTTACTCAACACATAACGCCGCTGCCTGACTTCACAGAATCTACTGCAGTTGTCCAAAATACTACTCGCATGCTCGCAAGCAGGACCAACCCGGCTCGTTCTTAATTCGTGGACTCTTCTCGAAAAAGGAATAACCCATGAAAAAAGAGTTGATATTCGCTTGTGCGAGCTTGGCCGGGATTGTCGGGCTGGGTGCGCTTTTCGGGCTCGAGGGCAAGGAACCGACGCCAGTCAATGTCGAAAGCGCGGCTCAATCTGATGTTGTTGCCCGAAACTTTGATTTGGAAATATTGGTGGGTGGTCGTCCGCTGGATGAATACTACGCTCGCAACAGGAACTACGTGGAAGCTATTCCCGGAGCCGAGTACGAAGTCAGGGTGCGCAACCCATTCCCGTTTCGCGTTGCTGTGGCTTTGTCCGTCGACGGTTTGAATACCATCGACGCGCGCCGAACCAGCGCCTGGAATGCGAGCAAATGGGTGATCGAATCCTACGGAACGATTAGCATCAATGGTTGGCAAATGAGTTCCGAACGCGCGCGTCGCTTCTATTTTACTTCCGAACAGGATTCTTACGGTGCGAAGTTGGGCCAGACCTCGAATCTTGGTGTCGTCTCAGCAGTTTTCTTTCGCGAGCTTTATCCAGTCGCGGTTCCAATCACGCCCGCCCCACCGCCGCGACCGCGCTATGAAGAAAGAGATGAACGCGAACGCAGCGCAACCGGGGCGGACAGCAGCGCCGGAACTAGTCAGGCGCCAAGCGAACGCGCGAACAAAGGAGTGTTGTCGCGCGACGACGACTATGCGGCGACGGGCATAGGACGCTCGGTACACAACGATGTTCAGTGGGTCAACATGAATCTCGATTTCCGGCCGGCGGGTGAAGTAACAATTCGCTACGAATATTATTCCGCGCTGGTGCGACTGGGAATCGTGCCGCGGCATTATCCGCGTCCGGATCCTTTAAGGAGAAGAGAGAGCGCGAGCGGCTTTGAGGATCGAAGGTTTAGTCCGGAACCGTGAGAAAGCGGAAAGCGGAAGGCGGAAGGCGGAAGGCAGAAGGCAGAAGACAAGTTGCCGCCGACTGCTTTCTGCCTACTGCCTACTTTCTTTTCGCCTACTTTCTTTTCAAGTCCGCAGTATAGAGTTGCTGATAGACGCGGTAGTTGTTCATTACCTTTTGCACGTAGGCTTTTGTTTCCTCGAAACCAACCTCTGAGGTGAACACGCCGGCATCCTTCTGTTTCGCGCGGCGCACCCAACGGGCTACGTTGTCTTCGCCGCCATTGTAGGAAGCGGCAACCGCTTCCGGCAGATTGGGAAACATCGTCGTTAACTCCGCCAGGTATTCGCTGCCGAGACGAATTGAGGTTTCAGGTTGATACAGTTGGTTTTCCTGGACGGACGCCATGCCTGCATGCGCAGCGTATTTTTGGGCCGCATCAATGGTCAATTGCAGCAGGCCCCGCGCGCCTGCGAGAGATTTTGCCTGCGGACGAAACACGCTCTCCTGCTTTATTAAAGCCAGTACAAAACGGGGATCGAGCTTTCGTGCTCTTGCCTCATTAATGATGATTTGTCGGTAGGGAATTGGATAGCGATCAGAAACCAGGTCTATTTGCGCTTTCACTATCTGGATGCGATCGCCGGCAAACCCGCGGCTGCGTCCATCTGCTACGCTCGCTAGATGGTCGGTTGCCAGCCACCCGTAGTAAGAGTCTATGCCGCCTGGCACAGCGAGGTAGGCGCTGTAGGCCTGCGCTTGCCTGCCGGACCGCTCGAGGCTATAGGCCTTAAGGTAAGCGACTTCTGAAGGCGAGGTAGCGACGCCTTTCTGAAAACTATCGCGGCTCAGCTCCTCCGCCGTCGTAATGGCTTGCTTCCAGTTGCTCTCAGAAATCTCCAAACGTAGTTGACCAAACAGCGCGTTAGTTGCTGTCGGGGTACCGGCGAAACGCTGTCTCGTTCGCGTGACCCACGACCGCGCTTCCTGGATCCGGTCGGCCTCTCTTAAGGTGTCGATAGCGTTAAGGTGGGCGGTGTCGATTCGTTCGCCGTCCGGAAAGCGATTGATGTATTGAACGTAACGATCCGCAGCCTCCGAAGTTTTGCCGAGCCGCAGCAGGGAAGCCGCGCTAAAGTTGAGAGCCTCACGACCGTCTTTAGTCGCGGGGTATTCGCGCGCCAGACGATCGTAGTCGCTATACGCTTCCATGTAACGACGTTCCTGAAAGTAGGATCGGGCCATGCCAAGCAAAGCCGGCGCTACCCTTGGATCATTTGGATAGTAGCTTATGAGTGCTTGCCAATGTTCGCGTGCTTCTTCGAAAGCGCGATTGGCAAGATAGATCGCACCGCGACGAAGATGCTCTTCAGGACTAAGCCGTGTCATCACACTCTGCGCGTTGCGCGCCACCTGATCTTGACGTCGCACGGTTGACAGCGCCGCGTCCGAGTTCCCCTGGACTCCAACTGAGGGAAACAGTTTGGGAACTGAAGCTGTAAGCGGGGGAAGTGAACTCGCGGCGAGCGGAGCCGCCAGCGCCAGAATCGAAACTAAAGCTATCCACGGTTTGTAAACTTTTGAAGTACCCATCTGCACAATCATTCTATCCTTCGATGATTTCAAAGCTTGAAACGATTTCCGCCGTTGGCCGTAATGTTGCTGCCACACTGCAATATTTTTCTTCAGAGAGTTGTATAGCCTGCGCGACTGATTGCGCTGAAATATTACGCCCGGTGACGATATGATGCACTTCCATGCGCTTGAAGCTGCGCGGGTGATCGTCGCAGCGCTCGCCTCGTACTTCAACCCTGTAAGCTGAAACTGCTTGCCGCTTTTTTCTCAAAATAGAAACAACATCCACGCCGGTGCAAGAGCCCAACGCCACCAAAAGCAGTTCCATTGGAGTAGGAGCCGAGTTTCGGGCGTGGTCCGTATCGAGCAAAATCGGGTGCCCAGATGGTGTATGACCGACGAATAGGTCTGCCTCCTTCAATTCAACAACTGCCTTAGAGTTATCAGAGCCCATTTATCTCGCCTCCAAATTGAGAATATCACACAGGTTCATCCCTTAAGACACGCGAGGTTAGGAACCAGAAAACAAACTCTTCACATTAAGAACACTTTTGCGAAACGAATTGGAAGCGGATGGCACGCGCATTGTAGCGATACGGTTACACGCACTTTACTTGCTCGTTTCAAAGAGAAGATAGGGCCGCGCCGTGAGTGCGATGACATCTTAGTAATGAACCAGGAAAAGTGTTCAAGCTAAATTCTGGAGGAAACAAAAATGATTATGGTTAGAAAAACAATGGCTGCGTTACTGGTTGCGCTGGTCTTTTCAGCTGGTGCTTCTTTTGCGCAGGCACAGCGCCAAACGTACCGCGGGACGTACCGCTCGGTACAACTACTTTTGAGCCGAATCGGAACTGGTACTGATCAAATGCTTAGGCGGGTCAACACTCGGAATCGAACCATTCAAGCTGACCTCGGCAGTTCAGTGCAGAATTTGAATTCGACGGTATTGCAATTGAGAGGGCGGTTCAACAATCGGACATCAACAAGGGAAGATGTGCAGGCAGTACTGAACAGCGCCGCGCTGGTCGATAGTATTATTCGAAGAGACGCGACGGACCCAGTGACACTTCGCGTGTGGACTAACTTACGGGCGGATCTAAATCAACTGGCGAGCATCTATGGATTAAGTTGGCCCAACGTTTCGCAGACTTATCCTTATCCATCAACCAACCCAACCCAATATGGAGTTAGTCGCTTAACAGGTACCTATCGGCTCGATCCGTCGCGTAGCGACGACCCGGGTCAGGCAGCCGATCGCGCCACTCGATCGCTCGGCTATGGCAATGGAACGGGGATACGCGATCAAGTAGCGGCGCGGCTGGAGTCGCCCGATCAGATTGCGATTGAACTTCGGGGCAGGGATGTGACGTTGGCGTCATCGCGCGCGCCGCAGATCACTTTTACTGCCGACGGTACTGAGCGCGTAGAAACAGCGCCCAGTGGGCGCACGATTCGCGCGCGGGCAACTCTGAATGGCGAACAACTGACTGTCAGTTCGACTGGCGATACCGGCAATCAATTCAACGTCACGTTTGAACCGATTGATAACGGACGCGCATTGAGAGTTACGCGACGCGTATATGTACAGGGCTTGTCGAGTCCAGTTGTAGTGCAGAGTGTTTATGAAAAAACGTCTGACGTTGCCAGGTTCGATATTACCAACGGACCGCAAACGTACCCGTACCCGGGCAACACTGCTGCCAACGGAGAGTTCGCTATAGCTAACGGCGAAACCGTAATTGGCGTGCTGGAAAATGGGCTCTCGACGCAGACCGTTCGCGAAGGCGATCGCTTCACCGTGACCGTGCGGCAACCGGTGCAATACGAAGGCGCAGTTATCGAAGGGCATGTTTCAAATGTACAGCGTAGTGGCCGTCTAACAGGACGGTCGCAAATGACGTTGAACTTCGACACCATTCGTCTGCGTAACGGTGCGTCGTATCGGTTTGCCGGTATTCTTGAGTCTGTCAGAACAACTCAGGGAGACACCGTCAGAGTTGATAACGAAGGCGCGGTCAGAGATACGAGTCAAACTACGAAGACCGAACAGCGCGCTGCGATCGGCACGGCGGTTGGCGCCATCATTGGCGCAATTGCCGGAGGCGGCAAAGGTGCTGCCATCGGGGCCATAGTCGGCGCAGGTGGCGGGGCAGGATCAGTGTATGTGCAGGGCCGCGATGACCTTGACCTCGGAGCCGGCACGGAATTAACCATCCGCGCATCTGGTCCCAGGTAGGGAGCTAGGTTTGCTAAATTTGCAAAGAGGGCCGGTAACAAAGGTTGCCGGCGCTCTTTTTATTTCAGGGCAGTTAAGTTGTGTTATTATTCAGATCCCAGCGCCGCTCAAACGTTAACAACTTCCTCCCTTTTTTTTGGATTGACTTAGTACGTGATTATTCAAACGTGGGGAGCCCGATACATGCCAAGAGTTCTTCTAGTCGACGACGACGAAACCATTCGCGACACGCTGTACGAACTTTTATCTGAATATTATGTTTGCCAAACAGCGGAGACTGCAGAAAAAGCGTTCGCGCGTTTAGAGGCAGATGAATACGACGTCGTCCTGACAGATATCTCAATGCCCGGTCTCAGTGGTCTGGAACTACTGGGGCACGTGCGTCAGAAATTTCCCGACACGCCGGTAATAATTATTTCAGGCATTGGGGATCAGGAACACGCTCAGGGCCTGATCAGGCTCGGCGCTTTTGACTTTCTGTTGAAGCCTTTTAGTCTTGACGTAGTGGAGAAGAGCGTGAGGAGGGCGGTGGAATTCCGCAAGCGACAGGCGGAAGAAAACGAAGCGTCAGAAAACCTGACTCAGGCCGCCGATTGGAAGATAGTAAAAAGCTGACAGTTTCTGGTTTGTTTCGCGACTATGCCGCAACAATCGCGATAGCAGCGCGTTTCACTGCGACATCACGCTTCCTGGACATCTCCCGCGCGATCTCTGAAATTTTTTCCGCGTGAAATGGTTTCGCAATTACCCAATCGACGCCGGCTTCTTTCTGCTCGTCTGATCCTACTGCCTCGCCCCAGCCGGTAACGACCGCGATCGGTATTGTTTTGTTGCGCTGGCGAATGGCGTGCGCCAATTCCCATCCACTCATGCCCGGCATTCCGACATCAGTGAAGATGCCATCAAACTGATGTATGTCAAACAGTCCGAGCGCTTCGCGGCTGCCAGGCGCGACGTAGACGCGGCAACCTTCGTGTTCCAGCAAGTCGCGCAGCAGCACGCGAACCGGCTCCTCGTCATCTACGACCAGTATCTTCGGTTGATTTTCATTGAATGTGCGCGGGAGCTTTGCGCTGTGAGAATCGTTCGGCAGCGGCTTCGCAAGTTCGACCTCGGGAAGGTTGGCTTCTTCGGTAACTTCAGCTTTGGGCAAACTAATCATGAACTTCGTACCCAAGCCCACTTCCGAATCTACTTTTACTGATCCTTCGTGACGACGAATGATGCCGAAGCTCACGGCCAAACCCAAACCCATCCCGGCCTTACCCTTGGTCGTAAAGAACGGATCAAAAATGCGTGACTTGACTTCGGGAGACATGCCCGAACCCGTATCTGCGATCATGATGACTACCGATTCGTCGCTGTCGTATGCCGCCAGCGTTAGTTGACCGCCGTCCGGCATGGCATCCACAGCATTAAAGACCATGTTCACCAAAACTTCGCGCAGCTCCGATTCGTCTCCCATAACTTTTGCCTTGGAGCGAATTTGCAAATCCAAACTGATCTGGATGTTCGAAGCCTCAGCCCGATCTTTCCAGCGTGGCCGCGTAATTTCGCTAACGTCAAGCAATATCTGATCGATAGACACCGGTTCAAAATCATGATCGCGGCGTTGCCGCGCAAAGTCCTGAATTCTCTTAACGGTTTTGGCGCCGTCCTCGGCAGTTTTGATGATGATATTGAGACCGCGACTAATCTTCTCCGGATCGTTGGTGCGCTGGATCAACTGCGCCCGGCCAAGTATGCCCGCAAGCGTATTGTTGAAATCATGAGCCACACCTGAAGCAAGTTCGCCGAGTGCGGACAGTTTCTCAATTTGCGAAAACTGTTCACGGATCCGCTCCTGTTCCGCGATGTAGTGGGACAACTCCGCAACGTGACGTTGCGCTTGTTCGGCCTGCGCGACCGAGGCCTCAATGTTCTTCAGGTAAGTGCGGTAGGTGAAAAACACAATTGCGATAATCGGAATTGTTATCACCAGCGCATAGAAGCCGAATTGCTGAATGAGCTTTGCGATCACGGCGGCAGCAGACGCTCCCGCGAAATAAGTAATCGAAGTCCAAAGATAATGCTTCTTCCATGTCTGCCAGATAGGTCTCCTCGCCTGCAACGCACCGCACGTAGAGACTATGCCGGAATTCGTGCCGTATTGAATCAAAGCCATTAATGCCATGGCAGAGACGAATCTGGCAGAAAGAGGCGAAGAACTCAGCTTTGCAACGTCTCCGAAAAAGAAGCGCAGCGAATAAGCGGTGATGCAGGCTGAAAGCGCGGCGCACCCCCAATTGAAAAGAACTGTAGTCCACTTTCGACAGAAGCGAGACGAAGAAAGCAGCGCCTCGGTCGCTGCCATTAGGATCGCGGCCTCGCCGCCATAAAGCAGCAGCGTGAGAAAGATAAACGTATCCGAAACTGAAATATGTGAACTGAACTGAGGAATCTTGATTGCAATTCGCGAGCTGAGGAATAGCGTCAAAATCGCTATGAACAAAAACCGCAGGTCCAGTACCCTTAGGTCCAGCCAATACGCAGCCAGAAAGTACACCGTGCCTCCACCAAGAATTGTCGCCCAGATGTACGTCCGAGTTAACTTCTCATTATTGCTGTCAGGTTTGAATAACATATCGATGATACTCAACTTCGCAATTGTGCTCTAGACCGCAACCGCCAGCGCAGCAAATCGTTGAAAACCACATCGACTACTTCCCGAATAGCGGACGACTCTATGTCGCTCACGACACAATTTATTTGGAAGCGGCAGTCTTTACTGTCGGCGTCGTAGGTCTGAAACGTCTGCCTTGAACGAACAACGCTCGTAAGAGACGAACTGTTTAAACTTAGGTTTGTCATGGTCATTTCCGCACTTAGACCTTTTTTGATTTTGACCGCCCCAATCTCAAGCGTCCGAGCTTTGGCAGCGACGTCGTAGTCTGCTACTTCATGCAGGCTGTTACATCACCGCTGACCAGCAACGAGTTGGCGCTCATGCGATCGGAAAGCAAAACACCATCGCTGAGCAATACGCCGTCACTGATCAGTACTCCATCCGAGAGCAGCACACCGTCAGAAAGCAGTACGCCGTCGCTTAGTAGAACGCCAGCCGGAAGCAGATCAGGTCCGCCACCGAGGGTCGTGCCGTTGCTGATGACGATGTGGTCCGAAAGGAGTACGCCGCTTGAGATCATCGTTTGATCCGACAGCAACACACCGTTGCTGTACAGGGTGGCGTCTGACAGAAGAACTCCCAGTCCGTAAATTTTCTGGTATTGGGTAATCAAAGCCGGGCCTTTTGCAAAGGCCTGGTCGGCGATCATTCCCTGGGCCCAGGAGAAAGTCGTTCCGTCGATTGTTGACTGTGGGGTAGGGGCAGTAGAGGTAAGGAGGGGCGAGCCTAGTGTAGTGGTGCTCCTTAGATCAAAGCGGACTAGCTTGCTGAGGCGCACAGCGCCTTCGATGTTTAGTTCTCCAGCTCCCTGTTCGAGCATGTTCATGTTAGGGAGTTGTTGCGCCGTGTACATGAGGATCATTTTCACCATGTTTGGCGTCAATTTGGGATTAGCCTGAAGGAGTAGTGCTGCAGCACCTGCGACCAGTGGAGCGGAAACGGATGTCCCGCTTAGATACATCATTTTCTGATTCGTCCTGCCTGGTGCCATGCCGGTTTCCAACTCGGGGTGAGTGGTAACCAAATAGTTGTTGGCGGCTTCGGCGTAGATCAACTTGTTGCCAGGAGCAACTACGTCGGGCTTGATCAGATTGTCGTAGTGACTAACGCCGGAGCCATCGGTCCAATAGCTTCTGGTGGGACCACGTGAGCTGTAGGACGTGATAACGTCGTCTGCGCGCGAGTTAGTACCAAAACTGTTCGAAGCGCCTACTGTAATCGCGGATGGTTCGTTGCCCGGAGCATGAATTGTTCCATATTGCTTACGCCCAAACGCATCCTTGCCGTCGTTGCCGGCGGCGGCGACGACAATCACACCCGCATTGGACAGCTTGCGCACCGCCAGACAAAGCGGGTCATTCTTGTACGACGCTATCGCCGGCGCGCCCAGACTGAGGTTAGTTACGCGGATGTTGTAAGCCAGACGGTTGGAGTAAATCCAATCAAGGGCTGCGAGAACTTGAGATGCTGAACTCTGGCCTTGCGAATTCAATACTCTGAGATTGATCAGATTCGCGTTGGGGGCGATACCAACATAGTTTCCATTGTACAGCGATCCGTTACCGGCCGCAGCGGCTGCTACATGAGTACCATGCCCAAACGGATCGTCTACGCGATTCTCGCCGGTGAAGTCCTGGCTATAGATGACACGTGCCCCGAGTGATTTATGGTCGGAGTAGATACCCGAATCGACGATTGCGATACCGACGCCCGTTCCATCCAGAGTATAACTAACGCCACCTGACGTCGTTTGCGTGCGAACATCGTCCGCACCCGTTGTCGAACTAACGTGGCCCATCGAGATAATCTGATCGTCGAGGCTGACAAACTGGACCTCGTCATAAGAGGCGAGTTCATCGATTACATTAAGCGGAAGGTCCACAGCACAAGCGTTGAAGTTCTTGAAGAGTTGTTTGACATGTATTCCGTTTCTGTTAAGCACGGCATTTAGCCTGCCGCTGGCCGGGCCGTTTAGTTGAAGAATGACGCTGGCTGTTTCTGTGCTGCCAGCAGATGCATGCCCGCGCAAATTAGACGCGACTTTGTCAGCCTTGGCGTTCTGGTCACTTGAGGCAGCGACCTTGGTTACGAAGAAGTGGCCGCCGCAGAGGGACAGCATAAGCATTAGACATGCTGTAAATGTGAGTGTGTGTGAAAGTGTCGTTCGCTTCATTTTTTTAGCCCTGACTATGAATCGTTTAATGCCGTTTGTCCGGTCTAAAGAGATTTCCGGACGCGACCTAATCGGCAACGTCCATGCCAATAGGCGGAACACCTCAAAACGGTCAAAAATGCACGGATTTATGAGAATTCTTGTAAACAGCTCCAGGTGGTCGGTCAGGGGCGAAGGTCAGTCTGATGGATTGGCCAGTTCAATTTGATAGGATTTCTGCCATGCCTTTAGCCCAATTACCTGAAACGATAGAGACCTATCGCGACCGTTCCTGGTGTCGCGAACCCGAGTTGCGCATTGAGGATTCGCTCGCGGCAGAGAGGTTTATCGAGCGGGTTGGCTTTTGTGCGGCGTTGACTGATTCGTGTCGTCCCGGCCCCTCTTTATATATCGCGGTATGCGGCAGGCGCGATGCGCATATGCCGCGTAACGTGCAGAAGGATCCCGAGAGCAGCCTCGCATGGACCATAAAGGATGAGGTCGTGCGGCGCGGTCGAGTTTACTACGGCAAGTTGCGCGGTAATCGAGCCATCTTTGTGGCGCGAAGACTCGTGCCATATTTCCACGCGCTGGCGGGCATGCACCGGACTCGTAACCAGCTCGGCCTCTCGGAGGACGCTCAGAACATCCTTAAAGTTTTGCGCAAGGAACGGGAAATGGCGTCGCGCGATCTGCGACGCGCAAGCGAAATAAGCGATCGGTATTCTTTTAATAAGGCGCTCGACGAATTACAAAAAGTGTTTAAGGTGATACCGAGTGAGATAGTTTATGAGCCTGTCTTCACCTACATCTGGTCGTTGGCGGAAGCGAGATTCCAGGATGAATTGAAGCAAAACATCAGCAGAGAAAAGGCACTGGTCGAAGTTGCCCGTACCTATCTGACCAGTGCAGGCATGACGCTTCGCGGGGAACTGGCGCGCGTAACGGGATTGTCTAATCCCGATGCGGGCGTGGGAAACTGGAGACTGGTTGATGAAGATTTTGCCAGCCGCATGGCCCCCGGGGTTTACCAGCTTAAGGAATTAGAAAAGTAGTCACTGCTCTTGAAATTTTACTTCTGATCGTTTCGGCTCGAGTTGAGGATCCCCTCTAATTGAGTTTGGCCGAGAGTCTTTTGTTCCAGATTGAGCATCTCGAGCGCGAGTGGAAACTGTTCCTGGGCAGCGGTCAGGCGCCTCAGCATCAACTCAGTTTCACTCTCACTTAAAGAACGGTTAGCAGCGGCCTCGATGGTTTGCAGCCGCGCCTTCGCTTCAGACAAGCGCACACTGGCCTCGCTGCGAATCAGATCAAACCGCTGACGATCTGAATGCAGATCATTGAGCAGCGTGCTCGTATCTATGCCGACGAGGTTCCGAGTTCGATTTATTTGCCTCTCAACCTTCAGGATTGCGCTGCGGGATCTGGCAACGATTCGCGTTGCGGTAAGACGCGCGGCCAAGGTTTCGCAGTAGGCATCAGCCAGCATAGGGTTTCTCTGTTTCAAGTCGCCCCAAACGGTTCGCTCCTCCGACGATAGTTCCGCTGAAAACCACGGCACCTCATTGGCAGTTATTCCGTCGGTCGCCAGACGGTCGCGAAGTCGGACCTGCCAACGGCGCCGGTATAGCAAAAGAAGGATTAGCAGCAACAGTCCGACAACTAATCCAGCTCCCAGCGAAACAAAGGAGAGAAGCAGATAGATTGCCGCAGAATCCGTGGTCGCCGACGCGGCGAACAGCAACAGAAAAACTATCGGCAGTGGAAGTGTTGCGAGAACGAAGGAAAGCCACGGTATCCAGGCCAATACACGTGCTGTTCGTTCGTCGCTGTGTTTAATTTGTCCGGAGCTGGGCTGATTCATATTATCGATCGTGACCACTTGATGAGCACTTGGATCTTAGCCGGGAAGTCCGTGTCACGCCAGCTTCAACTTAGATGACAAGCGCACAGTAGCGGATGTTTGTATAATGCCCCTAACGCGCAAAGCTAAGGAGAGCCTGTGAAGCGACTGAAAAACGGAGGAGTTATCCAAGCCTGTATTGCCGCGATCTTTTCTGTTGTTCTTCCGTTCGCCACCGGCATTAATCCCATGGCCCAGTCCACTGGGTCACCCGGCGCTACCGCGCTGCCAGTTACTATTCCAGTGACTATTCGCGTCAAGGGACATGTGCCACCAGAGTCGGAGTTGCGCCCGGTGGATTTCACAATAAGCGAAGATGGGGAGCCGCAAACGATTCTTTCGATCAGGGCGATGGGTACAAACTCGCCCATCAATCTGCTCGTGTTGATCCAGGATGATGTGGTGTCGTCCGTCGCGCTCGAGATAAAACCGCTGGCGCAATTTATCAGAAAATTGCCGCGAGGCTCGCGCGTCTCAGTCGGCTATATGCGCGCGGGTAGTTTGCAGGTTCGTCAAAAATTTACGGCTGATTTGGAAAAGGCTGCTCGCTCGCTGCGGTCGCCGATTGGTGTATCAAGCGCCGCGCCGTACAACCCGTACGTTGAGCTTGTGGATGCGCTGAAACGTTTCGACTCTCAGCCGGCAGGACGACGGGCCGTGTTGATGGTATCGGACGGCGTTGATGTTTCGCGCGGATCTGATGCGAGTTTTCAAAGCGTCGATCTTGAACGAGCGATTGCGGAAGCGCAACGCCGAGCTGTCGCCGTTTACGCGTTTTTCGCGCCGACGGTTGGGGCCTCCGGGAATGTAAACCTGCTGCCTAACGGACAAAGCTCGTTGCAGAAACTATCGGAGCAAACCGGTGGCCACGCATTCTTTCAGGGCCTTAACGCCCCCACAAGTTTCGATCCCTTCATCAGAGAACTGAGCGCAGCATTAGATAGGCAAATCGCATTAACCTATCTTTCCACGCACCCCAAAAAAGGGTTTCATCGAATCAAGATTGTTTCTTTGACACCAGACGTGCACCTGAATTATCCAGCGGGTTATAAACGTTGAGGGGCTGACGTTTCGCTATTGGACCGTTGCGGGGAGGAGCGAGCCACGTCGATCGGTAGCTGTGGCCCAACCATCGGCTAATCTGCCAATCATTCCGTGAAAATGGATTTCGCCCTCTGAAAGCACCACCACGACGTCACCAGCGTGATAGCGCGAATCTTCAAGTTGAAAACGAACTACTGTGGCCTGGCCGTTTTGCTGCTCCAGCGTTTCATAAGAAAACGTGTCAGCATTGACTACGTAAGTTTGCGAATTGTTTGCGACTCTTTGCTCGTCTGGCACGTTAGTCTCCTCGTTGCTAGGTGTCTCACTAGCGCGTAAATTATTTCGTTTTAGCGTTCATGATCATTATTGAGGCAGATGCGATATTCGGCAAGCAGGCCCGTTTCGACGGGTAGTCCGCTGGTTAAGATAGTCTAAGGCCGACAGGCTCGTTATTTTGAATTGCAAATCTGGTCGTGGCAAGGGGGAGCGCTTATGGATCTAAATCATGTTATCGAGCGCATGGACGCAAACGCCGGCATATTCGAAGGTCTAACAAAAGGTATAGCCACTGAGCAGGCAAGGTGGAAGCCAGCACCTGAAAAGTGGTCCATCCTCGAAGTGGTGAATCATCTTTACGACGAGGAAAGGGAGGATTTTCGGCAACGACTTCAGCTGGTTTTGACGGACGCTGCTTTGGCGTGGCCACCGATTGCACCACAGGAATGGGTTACAACCCGAGCGTACAGTGAACGTGATTTGGGTCAGTCAGTTGGAAACTTTCTAAGCGAGCGGCAGAAATCGCTGGCATGGCTAAGAAGTTTGAATTCGCCGAATCTCGAGAGGCGCCACGAACGAGACGCCGAGTCGCTTAGTGCCGGCGATCTTCTGGCGTCGTGGCTAGCGCACGATTTCCTTCACATTCGCCAACTGACTCGGCTTCATTGGGAATATCTGACGGCCAATGCGAATCCATTCCAGACGGAATACGCTGGTCCCTGGAAAGAATCTTAGACGGCCCGCCAGGCAGGCGCGTGGACAATTTTGTCGCGTTCGGTCAATGCTTTCGCAGGCGTGCCGATGGTAAACTCAAGTCCCGAGCCCAAACTTTCAAGCCCCCGACCAAAATTGGATCATCTTCGACGGAGGTACAGATGGATCACCTCGTAATCAGAAAAACCCGATTGATTATCGTCAAAACTCTCTTTCTTGCGGTCAGTTTGGTTCTGTTCTCTGGTTGTGCAGCGGGGCATCAGGCGCATTCCCGCTTGCAAACCGATCATAGCCATTCAGATTCGACGGCGCCGGCTGAAAGTCAGGACTGGGCCAAGCAGCGCCTGGCAAAATCGCCCCGTCATCAGGAATGGGTCAAGATCAAGTACAAACCTGGAAAGGCCAATGCGGAACGCGAAGTAAGCGCTTTCGTCGTTTATCCTGAGGTGAAAACCAAGGCGACAGCAGTTCTAGTAATTCATGAAATTTTTGGCATGAGCGATTGGGTTCAGAGTCTAGCCGACCAAGTTGCGGAAGCAGGATACATAGCCATTGCACCCGATTTACTTTCCGGATTGGGTCCAAATAAGGGAGGGACCAGCGACGTTGCCACGGCGGATAACAACGCGATCGGCACCGCGATCCAAGCCTTACCTCCTGATCAGATAACGGCCGACCTCAATGCCGTCGCCGATTACGTTGCGGCATTGCCATCTGCAAATGGCAAGCTCGCGGTCGCAGGCTTTTGCTGGGGGGGCGGACAGACGTTTCGTTTTGCAACTAACCGGCCAAGTTTAAAAGCGGCGTTTGTTTTCTATGGAGCGGCGCCGATGACTGGGCCGCAGGGTAATCAAGTTCCGGATAAAGCTGCGCTGAGCCGCATTAACAGCCCGGTCTATGGTTTCTACGCTGAGAACGACATGCGCATTAATGCCACGCTTCCATTGACAATAGAAGCGATGAAGCAATTAAACAAAACCTACGAGCCGGTAACCTATGCGGGTGCTGGGCATGGCTTCATGCGAGCGGGTGAAGATCCCAACGATAAGAACCCGGCGAACAAAAAAGCACGTGACGATGCATGGAAACGCTGGCGGGAAATCCTGGCAAAGATCTAATTAATTGCGCATCGGTTAATCACTCACCGCGGCGAACCTATCCCAAGAAACTCCGAAATTCTTGCGATGGTTTTCTGCGGTTGCTCCTCTTGGGGAATGTGTCCGCACTCTTCGATTACTTCTAGAACTGAATTGGGAATGGCCTGACTGAGAAGTTCACCTACCTTCAGCAGGATAACTTTGTCATGTCTTCCCCACAGTATCAGTGTGGGCACTGAAAGGCTCTTGAACTTTGACACAAGTTCGTCAGCGTCGGAAGGAATGCAGTGCCGAACTGTTTGCAATAGCGCAGTACGCGTACCCGGATCGCCGAGAGGTCCGGCGTAGGCTGCGACCTGTTCTTCGCTGATTTTTCCTTTGTCGAAGCAAGAAAGATTCAGCACAAATTTTACAGTTCGTCTCGCAGGCAGCAAGAAGATCGTCAGCGTGCCCAGAAGGGTTCGCATCAGTTTCACATATCCGGGAAGATATTCCTTGTGAGCTCCGGCATCAATCAGCACCAACTTCGATAGTCGCGAAGGGTCACTTTCCTCAAGTCGCACAGCCAGAAGTAAAGCCAGCGCGCCACCATAAGAGTTACCGATCAATGTCAGCCTTCGCCAATC
>JACCVY010000070.1 GCA_013697915.1 Blastocatellia bacterium
CCGGGCCAGGCGTCGTGTTGTCCTGCGCTTGAGCCTGCGTGCCAAAGAAACCAAGCACCAAAAGCAATGCAATTAGAGAGCCTCTTCTCATTGTTTTGTTTTCCTTTTTGTTTGGGGAATCGGTAAAGCAAGGCGCTTGTATGCGAATTCTAGCGGCGAGTCAACAGGCAAATCAGCTTTCACGCAAAAACACAATCCGTTGCTATGGAAGTGCCAGAGAATATCTGAAGCGGCATAACGTTAGAGTTCAGGTGGCCGCGCGGCGGGACGTACGTTGATTCTATTTTTCAAGTTGAAAGTCGCGCTACCGCGGCTCACCTGCAACGACGTATTCGGCGGCGTACTAGAGCTACGCATCTTTAAGAGCTTTGATGAATTCATCCGCGCCTGAAACCCAGCCGAATCGCATTTGGATGACCAAGAGAGAGGCTTCGTGATTACTTCTTGGTAAACCGTATCCGATCGGCTCGCGCATACAGTCCGATAGCAACACACACGAATAGTCTCGGAACATGGCGTCTCTGACCGTTGACTCCACGCACACGCTTGTCGTGCATCCAGTGATGATGAGATGTGTAATTCCCAACTGTTTGAGCCTGGCATCCAAATCGGTTTGGTAGAAACCGCTGAATCGATGCTTATAGATAATCACGTCATCGCGGTGCGGCTTGAGTTCGGGGACGATGTCTGTATTCCAAGTGTCGCGGATCAGAAATCGACCTTCTCTGCCATCCGGAGTACGCATGGTCTTTCCCACGCCAAACTGCAGGTGCCGCACCCTGTTGGGAGAATCGGGAGCACCGAGGTCGGAGAGATCGGGACGAAAGCCCATCTTTAGATAAATGATCTTGATGCCTGCATGGCGGGCCGCATCGAGGACTTTGGCCGTGGGGCCGATAACCTTTTGAATCCCGGAAATATCGACTCCGGCATGGTCTAACATGCCGCCCTTCGCCCCGAAATCATTCTGCATGTCAACGACGATCACCGCCGTCCTCGCCGTATCGATCACGGTTGGTTCGGGCTTCGCGTCAATCCTAACCATCCTGCGCTTTGTGGAATGGAAGAAATGGGATGCGGTGTTTGCCTGATTAAATGCTGATCCCTTGGCAACGCCAGCCAGCGATGATATTGCCATAGCCGCAAGCATTTGGCGTCGCGACAACTCCTGTGTTTCCTTTTTCATTTATTTCTCCTTTTAGAGTAATCCGATTGTAGCCGCCGAACGCTGCTGTTCACCTGCGCCGAGTAAAAAGCCATCCGAGCGGCGGCGAAGGAGGTTTGCTGAAAGCCATGCTACCGAGGCGTCAGGGTGCAACAGCTTGTTCGGTGCGGCGTAGACGAAAACAAGATATTTACATCTTAAAAGCGACGGCAGTATGTTCCTAACAACCATCGTGATTTATCTTAACGACAGTTGAAGGCTTGCGATCTTGTCATCCTTTGTTAGCTTTACGGTGCAGAACAAGGTTATTCCCAAGTCGGTCATGACATACCGATAGATGCGAAGACCGTTTTCCTCTCGACGCTCAATCAATTCGTTCGTGTAAATAATTGCAATCGGTAGGCTCAATGAATTCAGACTTTCGCCGATTTGTTTGGCTTGGTCAGGAAAAAGTTTCGCCCGCGCTTCAGGCGTGAAAAGAGTAGGGTCGGCTGTGCCTCTGGCAAACTGCAATAAAACTCGTCTGACCGATGCGGTTACTTGCGGTTCCTTGTCTTCAATCGGTTGAACGGCGGGAAGGGCGAACTCGGGATAGAAAACCGCTACAAGCCCGCGAGCGAGTTTAAATTCTCTCGTTTCCCACAAGTTGGCAAAGAAAATAATCGTCAATTTGTCATCGGGAAAGCGGACGATAAATGATTTAAAACCCTGCCACGCGCCGCCATGATAAACGATGCGACGATTGTGCATTTCGTCCGTGTGCCAGCCGAAGCTATAAGTCTTCCGTACACCGTCGTCCAGTTTTACGGGTGTCCACATTTGAGCGAGACTCGATTGTTTGAGCGGCTTGTCGGTGTAAAGAGCAGCATCCCATTTTGCCAGGTCCGAAATCGTGAAATAGGGCGAGCCGTCGGCGGTCGTGTTCGTTGAAGGCGAAACCCATTCCTGATTTTTCAATTCGCCTTTCACGAGACGGTATCCAGCGGCGCGGTTTGGCACGAGGTCTGCTTCCGAGATAACGCGAGCCGTCGTCATGCCGAGCGGCTGAAAGACGCGCTCAGCTAAAAAATCGCCGTAAAACTTTCCGGTTACTTTGCGAATCAGGATGCCCAGCGTTACATATCCCAGATTGCTGTAATCCCATTTTGCCCCGGTTTGGTAGGCAAGCGGGACCGACTTGATTATGGCGAGATATTGATCTTCTGTGTAGTCGCGTCGCGTATCCATGTCGGGCGGATAATCTCCCATGCCGGAGGTGTGCGTGAGAAGATGTCGCACGGTGATGTTCTTCCAGCTTTCGGG
>JACCVY010000105.1 GCA_013697915.1 Blastocatellia bacterium
GCGCTATGCAGCGCCGGGTTGCCGGTGCGCCACCTGGAGGAAGGTCGCAACGTGCCCATGTATCGCACGAACGTCGCCTGTCAGCCGGCAGGTGTTTTTCGGGGGCCGCTCGTGGTGTCGATGCGGCCGCTGGCGCCGGCGGACGCCATTCGCGCGGTTCAGATCAGTAGCCGCTTTCCCTTGGCCCATGGCGCTCCCGTTCATCTGGGCGATCCCGCCGCGCTCGGCATCCGCGACCTTGCCCAACCCGATTTCGGTGAGGCGGTGACGATAAAGCCAGGTGAATTACCCGTATTCTGGGCCTGTGGAGTGACTCCGCAAGCCGTGGCCATGGCAGCGAAGCCCCCGCTCTTGATCACGCACCACCCAGGGCACATGTTCGTGACGGATCTCCGCGACGTGGATTTGGAGAATCGTTGACGAGCCGCGCACGAAGTAAGCGGTTAGTCTGGTCCGCTTAGTTCTACAGCGCGGGATGATCCCAAAAACAGTTGATGGAAAACGGCCCCGGGACGACCCTGGAGGGGTCGCAGATTAGCCGGTGGTTGAGCGTAGCGACACCACCGGTTACGGCAACCCCACGACGATTTGCACCCCGGCAGGGGTGCCGGCCGCTGCGACCCTACCGGGGTCGAAATCGTTGGTTTTCCTTGCAACCGGGGGTGTCGCTGCGCTCAACCCCATACGCATCAAGTTAAGCAGAAGTCCAAGAGGCCCACATCGTTAAGTAATTCGAACGTGCCCGCTTTCGAGCGTTTATCACGCCGGCAGGTCTTCTTGAGGGTCTGGCTTATGTCATCGAGCACTCGCTCCAAGTCGGCCTCGCTGTCCAGGGCGGCGGCCAAGCGGCTGGCATAGTCGCGCACCGCTTCGTAGGCCTTGTGTAGGCTTTTGGTCGGGTCACCCCAGACACTGCCAACGGTCAGCCAGTGTTGCACGACGGCCGCCAAGAGACGCGACCACACGCGCACCATTTGGCGAACCACCGTCGAGCCGCTCAACTCGGCCACCAAGCCTTGCGATTTCCAACGCTTGAAGAGCAACTCCACTTGCCAGCGCGCCCGATACAGCACCACCGCTTCCTTCGGCGTCAACATATCCTCGGGCACGTTCGTCACCAATATCGACCAATCGCACCACGCCAAACGCTCCGCGCTCGGTTCGCGTCCCTTCTTCTTCAAGGTCTCTTGACGCAACTTCTGGCGACGGCGATTCGCCTGCTCTTGCGGCAAGCGCCACGCAATGAGGCGACACGGCAAGCGTTGTTCCTGGCCCACCAGCACCAACACATCGACGAACGGACCCGCCTGTTTCGCCAGCCACGCCAGCACGTTCACGGCCAAGCCTTCGTGCAGCACCTTCGTGCCGAACTGCAAACGCGACAGGAAATACTCGCCCGCCGCCGTCATGGCCGCGAACACCGGCAGAGCGAAATAACCCAGGTCGGCGATCCGCAACGACCCCTTGCCACGCCGCACATCCTGCCGACTCGTCGCGCCGTCGGGACTGCGGCCCTGTTCGATTTCCACATGCAAGGCGCCGCTGCGCAGGTCCAATTCGGTCTGCAACTTCATGGCTGATGCGCCACTGCCATAACTGCCGCCACAACCGCGAAACTGCCCCTCCATTTCGTCCGCCAACGTGATCGTGGAACTGTCGAGCACCGTGACGTTGGTGAACCGTTCCAGGATCGGCGCCAACGACTTGTCCGAACCGACGATCAACTTCGTCGCCCTGCGGAACAGTCCTTCCAAGAAGGCGACCAACGCCGGTGTATGGCGCTGTTCAATCGCTTGGGGCGTGACGGCGGCACCGCACTGCGCGGCCATCTGCGCCAACTTTTCATCGGACGCTTTCGGATCGCGCAGGAAACCCAAGACGAACGTCCGCGCCAACGACACCAGCGAGAACTTGCGTTGCCGTTGAACGACCCCGCTGTCCTGCCCCGCTGATTGCGCGATCTCCCCAAACAGCCGTTGCATGGCTCCACTGACTTTGGCTAGAATTCCCATCGGAAGCTCCTTCTTCCAACCACGGTTCTTGTTCTTAACCCGCGATTGTGGAAGGACTTCCTTTTTTAATAAAGATCAAAATCCCTTAACTTGATGCGTATGGG
>JACCVY010000113.1 GCA_013697915.1 Blastocatellia bacterium
ATTTCAAGATGCTACTCGTGTCAACATCTGCCCATGAGACCAATCCCCACTGCCCACTATGACCAACATTCTTGAAACGACCGTCACTAGAAACCTTATTGCTACTTGATCTTCCAAGTGAACCCGACGTAACTTTGCGCTTGTTATGAGACACTAAACGCTTGTTGATTTCACGCGCAATTTCGCGCAAATGCATTGGCTGCCCTGCTTCTGTCAGCACCCTTTCCATCTGATTCCCGAGCGTCTTCAAGCACTCGAATTTTCCCCACAACAATCCATCTGCACGTAGTTCAACTGAACTGCACACTTGAGCAAGACTTCGGAGTTGTTCCAAAGTCATTTTTTTTGATTTTTCTAGACCAGTGTTGATATTGTGCAAAACATCGAGTTCGTTTTGCGGCAGAGACGTTTCTCTAGTTAAAAAGCGATCTAGCCGTTGAATACCTTTTTCCAACACCTTTTGCTCCGAGGGTCTCATATAACCCCATACGGGCGCGAGGTCCGTATTATCAAACCTGACACATTCGATATTCGCAATCTCAAATAATAGAAGCAAGGATGGTCTAATTTTCATCGCATCAATCTTGAGATTTTGAGTAATGCGGGCTAGTAGTTGAGGTTCTAAGTGTTTTGCCCGGCACGTTTTGAGAGAAAAGGGGGTGGAAATTAACTGAGTCTCTTCGGACTATTCAAGGGCGGTTGGACTGCCAGTAAGTGCGCCGCGCGTCGGCAGCTGCGCGCAGTTTGGTCTCACGGTCCGCCAGTAGGCGCTCTGGGTCGCCCCGATAGTAATCGCGCGGGCACAAGTAACGCAAGGCCGAGTGCGGGCGCTGGTCGTTGTAGTAGGTGCGATAGTCCGCGATGACCACGCGCGCTTGATACAAGTTCGCGTTTGCATCGAGTGGCACTTCTTCACGGAACGTGCGATGCACGCGCTCATCCAAACCATTCGACTGTGGATGATACGGACGGGTGCGCACATCGCTGGCGTGATTGGCTTGCACGAACTGGCGCCACTCATGGCCGATGAACTGTGGCCCGCCATCATGGACGATCGCCGGCTCACCCGCGCACCGCGCACGCTCATGCAGCGTATCCAGCGCGCGTTGGCTGGCCCACACCACCACGTCGGCTTTGGCGGTCAACAACAGTTCGCAATGCACCAGATAGCGGCTGTAGGCATCGAGCACGTCAATCAGCCAGAACCATCGACCGCCGAACCACCACAGCATCAGATCGGTGTGCCAACGCTGGTCAGGATGATCAGCCAACGGTGGACGGACCAATGCTTCAGGCGCAGCCGCCCGCCGATTGAGCAGGTGAGCCGAGGCGAGCAGGTTGTAAACCATCCACGGTCGCAAAAACGCCCGATTTTCAGCCATGAGCGCATACGCCAGGCGTTTGTAACCCAGCAGCGGATGTCCGCGGGCGTAAGCCTCTACGAGACGCACTTCATCAGGCGTGGGCGCGATCGCGGGGCGGGGCAGCACGCACACCTGGTCGGTTAATTGTCCCAGCGCGGCGCGCTCATCCCAGTGGTAATAGGTGGCGGCCGGCAACCCGATGTCCGCCAGAATGTCGCTCAGGTTGCGCTCCGGACAGAGTTGTTGTGCGCGATGGATGTTGTCCAAGATGTGCGTTTTCTCGTCGGCGCGGTAGCGGCGCTGCGGCGCTATCGCCAGCGCCCCTTTTTTAACTGCAAGTTCTCGCTGCTCAACTCCGCAATCACTTCGCGCAGGCGTTGCACTTCGGCCACGAGCGCTTCTTCGCTGGGGCGCAGTTTCTTGCGCCCGCGCGGTTGACCGTGCAAGGCGTTCAGCGCGGCGCGCTCGGCGATCTGCTCCCACTGGTAAAACAGCGTGGGACTGAGCGTGTATTGTTCGCACACCTGACTGATCGTCAGATTGGTTTGGCGTCCCTCCTTGAGAATTTGCAGCTTGGTCTCGGCCGGAAACTGGCGACGGGCTTGTTTGGGATTGCCGTTCGTTTTCATCGGGCTGCTCCTTGTGCATCATTCTACTCCTTTTCGAGCGAATGGGAATACCCGGTGAGCAGCCGAAAAGTCTCAGTTAATTGCGAGGCCCTTTTGTCTCATTTCGTTCTGAGCAATACACCTTCGTAACTATCTTCCACATCCAGCCCCAGTTCAGTATGTAGGTGGCTCGTCACATCAATGACGCATTGGATAGCAACCTGCAACCCACGCAGGACAGCCCAATAGATCACGTAATCGCCGGCGATTTCATCCAAGGTCATCGCTTGGAAGCGGCGCAGTTTTTGAATGTAGTCACGCAACACACGCAATCGTCGCGCGATGGTATCGGCGTCTACCATTGGATGCCCCCGGCCGTTTTGGCATCTGGAAAGCTCTCGCGCCAGCGCGTAACATCGGCGATCAAGGCACGGCGCTGCAACTGGCGCAATGGCTTTGTGTCAATAT
>JACCVY010000149.1 GCA_013697915.1 Blastocatellia bacterium
CCGCTAGCGTCTGCTGAAATCGAACCGGAAATTCGGCGCTGCCTGTTTGCCCGCTTTCCTTGTTCGTTGGTTTACGGTATCGACGGTCAAACGATACTCGTGGTCCGCTGGCCCATTCTCATCGCCAACCACGCTACTGGATCGATCGCCTCGACTGAACGTCGCCTTCGGCTTTGACCCTTTACGATTTACGATTCACGATTTACGGGTTTCCCGCTATTTACTATTCACGATTTACGATTTACTATCTGGTCGTCTTCGTAACCCATTGGCTCACGCCTCGCGCTTGCTTTCTCACGCATCGAGTGAGCCCTGAATTATCAAACGCTCAGCGCCATCTAATAGGGCTCTTATTAACTCTAATCAAGCAGTCATAGGCACCGCTGTACATGGATCATTAAGGCTGCAGATGAAAGGGGCGATCCGTGGGCCAAATAATCTGGAAGACGATTCAAACTGTCCTGTTTTATGGCTCTGGCGAATTTCTTCTCGAAAGACGTTCGAATTCAGGAGCTGTCGTATTCGCTCGTGCTTTGTGGACAACAATCATTGTCTATTCTCTGGCCTTACTTCTTAGGGAATGCCTTCCTCCAGACAGTACGATGCACTTTAGTTTCAGCAGGTTCCGTCTCGCATTTGCCGAAACGATCCCTTGGTTTGCCGCTGTTTTTGCAGGAAGCTATGCAGTGCTTTACGCTCGCTTTGCATCACAATGGACGTACTTGGCAGATCTTTATAACCAAATAATGGCGGTGCAGGCGCAAACGGAGAAAACCCCGGAGTCCACACACTGGCTCGCAATGTGGGAAGCCGGTTTTATAGAAGATGCAGAGGAAATGCATCTAGAGAAAAAGCCTATATATGCTTCAGTTATTCGCAGCATGTTAGATCAATCTGAAGTTCGCGATATGTACGTCAAGTACACTCCCGGTCCTCGGGGGACACCCAAAACCGGCCATACGTGGTCACCTCAAAACCGGCCATAGAGAAGTAGTCGCCAGGGACGTTGACGACGCTGTGAGGCATTGTAGCCTGCAGCGGCATGAGCAACGTATTGAGCGACGATAAACGACAACAAATATTAGTCTTAGGACGACTGGGCTGGTCCTTGCGCCGGATCGAGCAGGCCACCGGTGTACGCCGCGAAACAGCCGGTGCTTATCTCAAGGCTGCCGGGATCAGTGTGCGGCCACCAGGCTGGGGTCAAACGGCAAAACCGGCCATAGAGGTGACCACCGACTCTACCCAAGTAAAACGGGCTAGAAACGGACCTAACCGGAGCGAACATTCAAAACCGGCCATAAAGGTAACCACCGACTGTGGCCTGCCTGAGCGACTCTCTGCCGAGCGCACCACGAGCCGCCAGGCAACCACCTCTCAAAGTGCCTGTGAACCATACCGGGAGTTGATCGAGTCGGGCGTCCAGCGTGGCCGCAATGCGATGGCCATCTGGCAGGACCTGGTTACTGAGTACGGCTTTAGCCACAGCTATCAAAGCGTCAAGCGGTTCGTTAACAAGTTAAGCCCGTCAGCTGCGAAGCAAGCGCGGGTGGTGATCATCACCGAGCCCGGCGAAGAAGCACAAGTCGATTACGGCACTGGCCCAATGGTCCGGGATCCCCAGAGCGGCAAGTACCGCCGCACGCGGCTGTTTGTGATGACGCTCGGCTATAGTCGCAAGTCGGTTCGCTTGCTGGTCTTTCGCTCCAGCTCACGCGTCTGGGCCGAGTTACATGAGAAAGCGTTTCGCCGACTGGGTGGCAGCGTGCGCATCGTGGTGCTCGACAATCTGCGCGAGGGCGTGCTCACGCCGGACATTTACGATCCCACGCTCAATCCGCTCTATCGTGATCTGCTGGCCCACTACGGCGTGGTCGCCATGCCTTGCCGGGTGAGAGATCCAGATCGCAAAGGCAAGGTGGAAGCCGGCGTCGGTCATGCCCAGAAAACACCGCTCAAAGGACAACGGTTTGAGAGTCTCGAGGCAGCACAGGCTTACCTGGACCATTGGGAAGCGCGCTGGGCTGATACGCGCATCCACGGCACCACCAAACGGCAAGTGGCCGCAATGTTTGCCGAAGAGAAACCACACTTGCTGCCGCTGCCGCTGGAACCTTTCCGCTGTTATCAATACGGCGAACGCACCGTCCATCTGGATGGTTGCGTGGAAGTGGAGGCTGCCTACTACAGTACGCCGCCCGGTTGGATTGGGCGGCGGGTGCAGGTGCAGTGGGACGGGTTGCAAATACGTCTACTTGACCCCAGGACCGGGCAACTATTGCGCGAACATCTACGCCAGAAACGAGGCTGGCATCGTATCCAGGAAGAGGACCGGCCGCCCCGCACACCCTTAGCTACCAATCAGTTACTGAGCCGCGCCAGCCACGCCGGCGCCAACATAGGAACCCTCTGCCAGACGTTGCATGCGCGTCAGGGGCAGGTTGGTGTGCGCCGCATCCTGGGTGTGCTTTCTCTCGCTAAGAAGTTTGGTGCCGCAGTGGTCGATGAGGCCTGCGCGGCGGCTCTGGACATGGGCGTGCACGAGTACCACTTTGTGCGTCGCTACCTCGAGCGTCAGCCACAACTCCCACTCAGCTTGCATCAGGTCGATCCGCTCATCCGCGAACTCGTGCAGTACCGCGATTTGATCCATCAAAGAACGAAGGAGCAAGAACCAAATGAACTTGATTGAGTTAAGTCATGCTTTACGTCAATTGCGTCTGGGCGGCATGGCCGCCGTGTTGGAGATCCGTTTGCAGCAGGCCCAGGCCGAAGCCATGACGCCTATCGACCTGCTTTCCTCTCTGGTCTCCGATGAGTTGACTCGTCGCGGTGACCGGTTGCTGGAGCGCCGCCGCAAGCAGGCCGGCTTTCGCGATCAGCATACGACGCTCGACAACTTTGACTTCAGCTTTAACAAGAAGATGAATCGCAGCCTGGTCTTCGACTTGGCTACAGCTAACTTTATTGCCCGGCGTGAAGACGCCTTGTTTCTTGGTCCGCCTGGTTCCGGCAAGAGTCACCTGGCCCAAGCCATCGGTCAGGCCGTTATCCAACAAGGCTACAAGGTGCTCTATCGCGAGACCCACACACTGCTGGATGAACTCGCCGACGCCACGCTCGATGGCACTCGCAAAGAGTTTGTAGAGTGGTTAGTGTCACTGCCGCTGCTCATTCTCGATGACCTCGGGATGCGCAAACTCCCACTCACCGCGGCCGAGGATCTGCTGGAGATCATCATGCGTCGCTATGAGCGAGCCAGTACCATAGTCACTTCAAATCGGCCGGTGGAAGATTGGGGCAAGCTGCTCGGCGATGCGGCTGCTGTCAGTGCCATGCTGGATCGCTTGCTCCATCATGGTCACGTGTTAAAGTGCGGTCCCCGCAGTTGGCGCACTAAAACGGAGTTGGCTGCCGCCCTGCCAGCTTCCACCCGGCAGTCTCGGTAATATCTGTTATCGCTGCACCTGAGAGAAGACGAATGCGAACCCTGGCCTATGGAAACTGCCGCGCCGTGGGAACCGTGGAAAAAACGGACTGCCTGTTTTTCGACCGTTCCCACCGCGCTGGGAAAACTCGACAAAACGGCGCCGAGTTTCCCACAGTTCCCACAGCCCCTACTGCTAGCCTTAAAAAGAGCGAAGCAAATCAGCGGATCGCTGACGCTGAACGCAAACACTATGGACATTACCAAGTCAAAGGCGTAAAAAATCACCTCGTCCCGGCGCTACTCCATTGGCCGGTTTTGAAGTGACCACGTATGGCCGCTTTTGAGGTGACCACCGAGGCCCGGTGGTGAAATTCGCTTGAACCGCTTAGCACAACGAGTGAATCAAGTACTTGTAGATGAGGATAATAAGCAAAGGAAACTACAGGAGTAGGCCGTCAACGCCGCTATCTGAGAAGATGTCTTCAACCGAAGCGGTCGTGTGAACTAGTTCCTATCTTCCGACTCTCGACTCCCGGGACCTGTTGTGATAAAAGGCCACGAAACAATATGCAAAAGCCAGAACGAAGTTCATTTACGAGTTTAGATTTTCTCGATTGGCAAGAGAGTGGCTCGCTTATCATCACGCCGAAATTCCAGCGGCGCGGTATCTGGCAGACGCCCGCGAGATCTTATTTGATTGATACCATATTGCGGGGTATGCCTATCCCGCCAATCTTTTTGCGGGTCAGGCAAAGTGACGACAAAAAGAAATTGATTCGAGAAGTGATCGATGGGCAGCAGCGGATTGCGGCCGTCGTGGACTATGTGAACGGTAAATATCCTTTGTCGTCAAACCTTGGTGTCGAGCATGCTGGAAAGTATTTCGAAGAACTGCCCGAGGATAACCAGGATCGAATCAGGCAGTATTCGTTCATCTGCGAAGTCTTTTCCGCGCTCGATGATGTTGAGATACTTCAAATCTTTGCTCGTTTGAATACCTATTCCGTTCCATTAAACGCGTATCCGAATTTAGTAATAGCTGAAACCGCGGTTCTTGGCTCGATGCCATTTCGGCTTTGGCATAACCCTTCTCAAATCGTTACACGCTCCCAAGGGTTTATTGTAAGTGGTCTACATGAAACTATCATTTCATCGAACTTGACGCGTCTTCACCAATTTGCCGCAATCAGACATAGAATCGCTCACGCTCAAGAGCACGCACGAGCCCAATTTGATACAGCAACTATGAGTTTGGCAGCCCGTAGATATAAAGGAGGCCGTCCGGGCAAGTTTCTTCGCGATTGGGAGAGTCCAACGCGGCGATGGTTAAATGCGATCTCTGACGAACTTAAGAGTCTATCAACCCAGATTACACCCTGACGCTACGATTTCCTTCTTGCGCTTTTCCTTCGGCTTTCAGTGCTCGCTTTCGAGCAGTTTTATTTGGTTATCGTCGGACAACGTTTACTCCATCGTTTGCACAACATGATCTGACAGGATAAAAAGCGGTGAAATACTGGAAATATTGAAGAAGAACAAACAAGTACATGCCATGAAAATAGTGAAGCCTCGAGCAAGCCTTTTACTAAGCGCAGCCTTGATTCTCCTTCGTTTCAGCTCGATTACGTTCGCTCAAACGGTCAAGTCCGCCACATCTCAATCGTCCGCTGAGACAATCGCCGAATTGCAAAAGCTGCTCACCGCGGAGGTGGCGGCGCATGCGAGTTTGCCGGGTGAGCTGTTGCATGTTCATGCGCCGAAGCAGGGGATTGATGTCAGTCTGGCTGCGGGGGTGTTTGATCGTGAATCGAAGCGTCCGCTGGATCCTCATAACACTTTTCGCGTTGCTAGTGTAACCAAGACTTTTGTTGCTGCTGCGATCTTGCGTCTGTATGAAGATGGCAAGATCAAACTCGACGATCCAATCAATCGTTACCTGCCAACGGACTACACCACTCTCCTCGACGCCGGCGGTTATCCCACGAGCGCCATAACTGTGCGCCAGTTGCTTACGCATACCAGCGGAATTTTCGATTACGCCCGGGCGCAACAGTTTTTCGAAACCATCATGAGCGATCCAAAGCATCGCTGGACGCGCATGGAACAAGTGCAGGCGGCGATAAAGTGGGGCAAACCATACGCAGAACCCGGCAAGGTCTATCACTACTCTGACACTGGCTACCTTTTGCTCGGTGAAATGCTGGAGCGCTTGACAGGCAAGCCATTGGCTGCTGCGCTGCGTTCGGTGCTGGATTTCAAAAAACTGAAGCTGGATGAAACTTATCTCGAGACGCTGGAGCCTGAGCCTGCCGGAATAAAACCGCTTTCTCATCCGTACTTCGGTGAACTGGACGCGAGAGATTTCGATCCGTCTGTGGATTTGTATGGCGGTGGCGGCCTGGTTTCCTCGACGGAAGACCTGGCGCGTTTTTATCGTGCTCTCGTTCGCGGAAAAGTCTTTCGTCACGCGGCGACCTTGCAGATAATGTTGACAGTGCCGCCGACGAATGAGAACGCTCCCGGTGGACCATACGCGATGGGCATCCAGCGCAGAACTATTGCGGGAAACACTTGTTGGGGGCACACAGGATTCTGGGGAACCTCAGTCTTCCATTGCCCGGACATCGACGTCACGATCGCGCGGCATTACAACCAGGCGCAGCCGCAACCCAGCTTCATCTTCAAGACGCTTTACGAGCAGATAGCTAGCGCGCTGCGCATT
>JACCVY010000151.1 GCA_013697915.1 Blastocatellia bacterium
GTAAACGCGCTCGTCTTCACAACGCTGATTGTTATTGCGACATCTGAACAACCATGGCGAAAAGAAGTTATTACCGAATGATGATTAGATCCGCCGCATTCAATCGTTTGCTGGCGCTGCTGTTGGCCTTTTCTTTTGGAACGGCCTTCGCCAGCGTTCTGGTTCCGCAATCCGGCGGCGCGAGTGCGTTTCAAGGTCAGGACATTATGGGCGGCGCAGCGATCGTGTTTAAGCGCCCCCAACGCGTGCGTGACCTTGTGGGTGGCGCATCATTGTTAGTGGTGCGGCGCGCACCACGAACGCCTCGCCCTGAAGTTGCGCGCAATAGCCCTGACCGCCGGCGGCCACGTCCGCAACCCGGCGAGCCTGAGGTTGTGGATGTAAAAATGTCCGACGCCGATCAAGCTGAGGCGTACAAGGCGCAGGGTAATACTTACTACGATCTCGGGGACTTTGCTCATGCAATCGAAGCGTATCTGAATGCGGCCAAGCACCTACCCAAAGACGCCACGATTTATAACAACCTCGGCGCCGCGTACTTCAGCAGCGGAAAAAATGCCGACTCAGTAGCAGCCTTCAAGAAAGCTCTCGCTGCAAAACCCGACGATGCGGATGCTTTCTACAATCTGGGCATCGCATACGCAGCCGGCGAAAAGCAAGCCGACGCGTTGGCAGCGTTCAATGAAGCGGTGCGTCTCAAGCCTGATTGGGCAGAGGCTTTTAACGCGCTGGGCGATACTTATCTCGGCCTCAATCGATTCGCCGAGGCGGCCAAAGCCTATGAAGAAGTTGTCCGGCGGCAACCCGACAATGCTGCCGCGTTCAGCAACCTGGGTTTTGCTTACGATCGATTGAACATGGAGGCCCAATCAATCGCAGCCCTGCAGAAAACAGTCAAGCTGAAACCCAACGACGCGGTTGCTTACAACAATCTCGGCGCTAGTCTCTATAAGAGCGGAAACTATAAGGATGCTATTGAGGCTTTCAGCAATTCGCTGCGAATCAATCCTGCCGACGCTGAAGCGCTCAACAATCTGGGCGCTGCCTATTACATCAGCGAACAATACAGCAATGCTCTGGAAAAGTTTTCTCAAGCAGCAACAGCTACTCCGCAATCTGCTGAGTTTCAATACAATCTCGGGAACGCTTATTACATGTTGGGCAAGTTTCCAGAGGCCACCAAGGCTTATCGGGAGGCAATACGACTAAAGCCTGACTATGCCGAGGCGCGAACGAATTTGGGAAGTTTGCTAATCGTCATGAACGATCCGCAACAAGCGGCGACCGAGCTGCAAGAGGCAATTCGTTTACAGTCCGACAATCCAGTGGCTCATAACAATCTTGGTTATGCTTTTTCGCAAATTGGCGAACACAGCGAGAAAGCCGAAGCCCAGCAGTATTATCAAAAGGCGTTAGCTGCTTACAAAGAGGCCTTGCGTCTTCGGCCAAACTATCCGAAAGCGCTTAATAATCTCGGCCTGATTCTTAACAAGCTTGGAGATTATCCGGGCGCTATCGAAAACACAAAAAAGGCATTGCAGCTGCGACCTGACTTTCCAGAAGCCTATTACAATCTGGGAACGGCTTATTTCAACCTGCGGCAATTCAAAGAAGCAATCGCCGCCTTCCAAAAAGCGATCGAGCTTAAGCCAGACTTCATCGATGCCTACAATAACCTTGGCGCAGCGTCTTATCAGACTGGAGACTTTGATCAAGCCATCGCGGCTTATGTAAAGACACTTTCCCTGCGTCCGGACAGTGCCGAAACCCAAAACAACCTGGGAAAGCTTTACGTCAGGACGAAACGTTATCAGGAGGCCGTCACGTCCTTTAAGGCTGCGATTGCGCTCAAGCCAAGCTACGCTGAGGCCCATTTCAATTTGGCCGTGGCCTACACGGCGGCGGGCAACAAGCTGGGGGCTCTGGAGGAATATCGGACTTTAAAAACTCTCAATCCGCGGCTTGCGGACGAGTTTTATCAGCGGTTCGTCAAGAAATAGCGGTGGTTTGCCCCTTTATAAAGGTATCTTGAGGAATCCGCCCAATCAGACGCGAAAAGCGTTGACCTGTTGGATAAACCGCTGTAAACTGCGGCCACTCAGGGCGAAAAACCAGTTCTTGCCAGCGCGTCACCAAGCGAAGGGATAATTAACTATGAATATAAGACAACGGAAAAGTATGAAAGCAATCGCCATATTTGCGGCATTTGCTGTAGCCCAGATATCCATTCAATTGAGTTTTGCCAGCACCGTCTCGCCCTCCTACGCGATGCTGGTGCAGCAGCAACTCATAGTCAGAGTAAGCACCAGTGGCAACCGGCCCATCCAGGTCAACGGCAACAGTACAGCCAGTGGCGGCAGCTTGGCGACGGGCGCCATCATTGAAACACCGGACGGCACCAGCGCGACGATTGATCTAGGCCCACTCGGAACTTTGGACCTTGCGCCGAATAGTAAGGTCGTGCTGGAATTCGATTGCCCGCCGGCCCCGCCGACTCCTCCTCCAGCGGGAACAGAACCCGAACCCTGCAAGGTAAAGGTGAAAGTGTTGGCAGGCTGTGTAGTTCTCAAGACTAAGAAGGGCACACAAGGTCAAATCGACACCGAACAACAAGAGAAAATCCACGAGAGTAATAAGAAGGGCGGAGGCGCACCTCTCAACTTCTGTGCGCTTGGCGCCGCAGCTGCTACGGCAGCGGCCACAACCGCAGGCGGAATCGGCGCAGGCACCATTGCTGCCGTCGTCGTCGCCGGTGGTCTGTTGACCGGTGGTCTTATCTTTGGTTTCAGTGGCGGTGGCAATACCAGCCCCGGCACACCATAGGTCATCGCGCGTAGAACGCATTAAGAAGAAAAGCGTGCCCTCCGAAAGGAGCAGGCACGCTTTTTCTTTAGTCAATCCATCCTGAGTTGCTCAGCGCCCGGCTCAGCGCCCTAATAATTTCTAACATCGTGGACGCGAAAATCTTTAATCGAGCACCGGTTCGTTTGCTGCTGCTACTGATCGCGATCGGCTTGTTCGCATGGATCGTTGTCTCGACAGCGCGCTTAGGTCTGTCGCGAATCTTCGTCAAATACTCCCTGGGTACAGGTAACCTGATGGTGGCGGATAAGGCGATTGAAATGTCGCCCAAGGACGCGGAGGCGCATCGCGCGCGCGCAGCGGTGCTGACGCTTTCGCAGTCGCTCGGGGACTCTGCCGGCGAACTTGAGCGGGCTGTTTCTCTTCGCGCAGCAGATTATTCGCTTTGGGTGGACCTGGGCCTGGTTCGCGATCAAGTGGGAGATACTGCCGGCGCCCTGGCGGCCTTTGATGAAGCCGTGAAGCGCGCGCCCTTCTACGCGTTGCCGCGCTGGCAGCGCGGAAATTTGCTTTTGCGCCTCGGTCAGTACGATTCCGCATTGAATGATTTGAATCAGTCGGCCCAGAGTAATCCGGAACTAATCCCAAACTTTATTGATCTTGCATGGAATCTTTCACATGGCGATCCAAAAGTTGTGCAGCAGATAGTCAGAATCAATAGCAAGACTGCACATACGGCAATGGCGAACTTCTTTGCGAGCCATGGGAAACCACAAGAAGCTATGTCTGAGTTTCAAGCTGCCGGCACAACTAATGATGACACCCGGCGCGACCTGATTAACAGACTCTTTGACAAGGGAAGTTTTGCAGAAGCTTATCAGGTCTGGAGCGCTGCTAACGGAGTGACAGCAGCAGGCGAGCGACCACCCCATCAGATTTTTGATGGCGGCTTTGAGGCACCCTTGAGTTTTGACGAAGGCGGTTTTAGCTGGCGCATCCCGCGACGCTTGCAAGCAACCACCGTTTCCCTCGATTCCAGCCAACCGCATACCGGCTCGAAGAGCTTGAGAATTGAATTCGCGGGTGATTCCAATCCCGCAATCGATCTTGTTTCGCAACTGCTCTTAGTTGAACCGGCCCAACGCTACAAGATAAATTTCGCGGCGCGTTCGCAGGAGATTGTCAGTGGCGGATTGCCAATCATTACCGTGACCGACGCAGGTGCCGGCCATAAACGACTGGGCCAGTCGCTGCCATTGTTGAAAGGTTCGAGCAATTGGAACGTGAATAGTTTTGAGTTTGCTACGCAGCCCACTAGCAAGGCTGTTGTGCTTAGCGTTCAGCGGGAAGGATGTACGGCTGCACCGTGTCCGATCTTCGGCGCAATCTCGCTCGACAGCTTTTCTATCGAGCAGTTGAAATGAGTCTGCGGCGAACTCCTTTTTCCAGATTTCAAGGTCAATCCGTCTCAAACTAAGGACATGCACGAATCAACTATGCCGAGGCTTAAAACCACCTCGGCCTGAATGAAAAAGGTCGACCGCCTGGGATGGGCGGAAGGCTTTGCGCTGAAATCCTACGGCGTGCGGATCGGCGTTCGGTCAAACGATGCCTCCGCCCTGGATCGTGTCTGCAAATATTTGCCCGCTGGTTGGCAAATTGGTACGACGCCGGTCGTGGACCGCGTCTATTCGATTTTGGTGGGAGGCGTGGGGCCGCGGGCTAACGTGCGGCGGTTTAGCTTGCTTTACGGAGATCACCTGCGCATTGCGCGGTCGACGAATCTCGAAGACGTTTTCGAGCGGTTCGAATCTGATTTGCGTTTGTTCGTGGGTGAATTTGCCCCTCATCGTGTCTTCGTTCATGCGGGCGTGGTTGCTTGGAGGGGAAACGCGATTGTAATCCCAGGCCGTAGTTATTCGGGAAAATCCACCCTGGTGGCCGCGCTGGTTCGGGCCGGAGCAACGTATTATTCCGATGAGTACGCTGTATTTGACTCGAAGGGCCTGGTGCACCCTTTTGCAAAACCTCTGGAAATTCGAGCTGAGGGTGAATTCAAACAAGCGCGAATCACAGTTGACGAGCTGGGTGGAAAGTCAGGAACGAAACCGCTGCCGGTCGGCTTGGTTCTAATGACAGGTTACAAGCGCGGTGCGAAATGGCGGCCGCGTAAGGTGTCACCTGGCAAAGGCGTTCTGGAAATGCTCTTTAACACTGTGTCGGCGCGGCGAAGTCCGGAAAAAGCCTTGTCCACTTTGAGACACGTAACGAAGAAGGCGGAAGTTCTTAAGGGCACGAGAGGTGATACAAGCGCCATTGTCGATGCGATTCTGAGAAGAATGGATCGAATTGCGGAACGTGGTTAACGTTCACGGAGTTGCTCGCGTATGAGTGGAACCTTGAATGAGCAGGGCGAGCTGCTTGCGCGCGCATTGCGAGGCGCCTGGCGTGCCAATGATTTACCGCCATTCGATCTTTCGGAGAAGGAGTTAGACCAGGTCGCACCATTGCTGATGGGGTCGGGTGCAGCGGCGCTCGGCTGGCGCGTCGTGGATCACAGCCCGCTGCGCGAGTCTTCGTCGGGAGAACTGCTTCATCAGGCTTATCGCCTCCAGTCGTTACAAGCAGAGATACAGGAAGAAAAAATCGAAAAGGTGTTCCGGCTCCTGCGAGAGGCGGCGCTGGATGCGATTCTCGCCAAGGGTTGGGCGGCGGCGGAACTTTATCCGAATCGGACGCTCCGTCCCTATGGCGACATCGACATTTGTGTCCGCTCGCGTGATTACCGGTCCGTATCAGAGTTGTTCAGCAGTCCGGCGGGCAGTGACTGTTGGATCGACCTCCATCGACAGTTCTCCGAGATTGGCAATAGAAGTGTTGAGGAACTGTTCAGCAGATCAAAGGTGCAGAGAGTTCGACAGGAAGAAGTGCGCGTTCTGGGTGACGAAGACCATTTCGCACTTTTATGCATTCATCTCTTGAAACACGGCGCCTGGCGACCCTTATGGCTCTGCGATGTTGCGGCGGCAATGGAGTCTCGGCCGCCAACATTTGATTGGGAGTTATGTCTTGGCAAGGATCCCATCAGGGCAAGCTGGATTCAGAGCGCGTGTGGCTTGGCGCAACGGCTACTTGGAGCCAGGACTGAAAAGTTACCGCAAAATATGCGAACGCTGGCGGTGCCGGAATGGCTGGTGGACACAGTTTTACAGCAATGGTGCAACCCATTTGCTATGTTTCAAGCACCGATGAATCATCCGGTTGCTATGTCAGATGTCTGGCGGCGACCCTCAGGGCTAATCGACGGTTTGCGACAGCGTTGGCCGAATCCGATCATCGCGACCATCAGCGTCCACGGGCGCCTAAACGACTTGCCGCGCCTGCCTTATCAACTTGCAAACTGCATTGCGCGCGCAGTGCGCTTCCTGATTCCTGGCAGCGATGAATTGCGGGAACATTGAATCTTGTTATGAATAGTGCTCCGGTAATTTTAAGTTTGGAAACGGCAACGCTTGGCGGGAGCATTTTCCTGGCGCGCGGGACTGACGCCCTGGCCACCAGAGAAGGTGATTCTAAAGTCTCGCACTCGAACAGCATTCTGTCCGACATTAACGAATGTTTGAATGAGGCTGGTTTGAGGCCCGCGGACATTCAACTGTTTGCCTGCGCTTCCGGGCCAGGCAGCTTTACGGGTTTAAGAATTGGCATCGCGACGCTGAAAGCGTTAGCGGCCACGTTAGACCGGCCATGCGTCGGCGTGCCTACGCTTAATGCGATAGCGCAAAGTGCAGGTAGATCGAACGCAACCGTTGCGCTCTTGCCGGCCGGCCGCGGCGAAGTTTTCGCGCAAATGTTTTCTGTTTCTGCGGACGAACTGGTTGAACTTGATACCGCCGCTCATTTGTCGCCGCAAAAATTGATCGAACGTTACCAGAAATTTCCAAGTCTCGTTTGGACAGGACCGGGCGCAGTCTCTCATCGCGCGCTGCTGCGAGACTACGCCGAGCAGCAGGCTATTACTTTTGTCGAGCGCATGGCGCAAACAGCTAACGACCTAAGCGGCTGGCAGCTGGCGCCGCATGTCGGCAATCTGGCCCAGAACGTTTCCGCACTGGCGCTGCGACTGTCTGCGGCGGGCCAAACTCAAACCGCTGAATCCCTTCGCGCCAACTACGTGCGGCCTTCCGACGCTGAGATTAACCGGTCATGGCAATAACCGAGCAAGTTTTTGAGAGACTCGCGAACGGCTTCTCCATAAGTCGAATGACCGAGCACGATTTGCTTGAAGTCGTGGAGATCGAGGAGGAGTCCGGACTGAGCCGCTGGGGCTGGGCCGCCTACTATGCGGAATTACAGGGCAATAATCGTGACCTGATGCTGGTAGCGCGCGCGCCGGAATCCAAAGCGCCGCGCGTTTCACACAAGCTTGCCTCCTACATTGTCGCGCGCGTCGGCGCAAACGAATTGCACATCAACAATGTCGCTGTTCGCGAGAGATATCGCCGGCAGGGCATAGGGCTTACGTTGCTGGGTCGCATTTTGGAAGTAGGCAGGCGCCGGGGTGTCAACGCCGCTTTTCTCGAGTTGCGTGCTGGAAACGCGGCGGCGCTCTCACTTTATGAAAAGTGTGGCTTTCGCGTGACTGCGCGCCGGCAGAACTATTACTCAGAGCCAACTGAAGATGCGCTGGTGATGACAATCCAACTGGGTCGAAACGCTTGATCCGTGCGAGTAATTGGGCTACCATTTTTTCGTGTCCCAAACATTTCTGAGAGGTCCGTCCGATCACCTCTCGCAAACTATTCTTGCCAGTCCCATCGTCTGAAAGGAGACATGAGCGAAATGGACGTTACAACTGCGGATATGCTCAAGGAAGAACTGATTAATCAAGATCCCGCATTCCGGGAATTAGCCCGGGAGCATACTCGATACGAACAACGGTTAAGTGAACTATCAGCCCTGGCTTATCCGAGCGATGAAGAACAACTGGAAGAGGTTACGTTGAAGAAGAAAAAATTAGCCCTTAAAGATCAGATGTACTCCATAATGATGCAGCACCACAAAACTGAAAGTGTGAGTCACTAACGTAGAGCGCAAGCTCAAGTCAAAGTTGATTGTCGGGGGACGCGGAAGTATCGCGTCCCCTTTCTTGCTACAGCGATAGTTTCCGGCGCTAAGTAGAATACGGTGGTAAGAAGATTGAGAATAGCTCGCGAAGGAATCATTTACATTCTGGTGCCGGCGGCACTGACTGTTCTGCTTATGCTATTTGGTTTAGGGCTGGCCGCGATTCCATTTGCCATCCTCACTGCCTTCATGGCCTTCTTCTTTCGCGATCCAAAACGAGAGCCGCCCGAGGATCCGCGTCTGGTGGTCGCGCCTGCTGACGGTCGAGTAACCCGAGTCAAACAGGTGGAGGAAGGAAACCTGCAATCCGCAACGCTGGTGAGCATTTTCTTGTCACCGTTTGATGTCCACATTAACCGGGCGCCAATTGCGGGAGAGATTACAAACATCGCTTACACGCGGGGAAAGTTTTTGATGGCAACGGACGAGAATGCGAGTCTGGTTAACGAACAAAACGCCCTGACCATAAGGGGCGAACAAATCACCGTCGTTTGCAAGCAGATAGCGGGCATACTGGCGCGGCGAATTATTTGCTGGAAGCGAGCGGGCGAGAGGGTTTCGTTGGGAGAACGTTTTGGCTTGATCAAATTCAGTTCGCGAACCGACGTATTGTTGCCGCCGCAGGTGGAAGTGTTGGTCCATGAGGGCGCGCGTGTGCGTGGTGGGGTCACTATTATCGGGAGGATTCGATGAGCACAGTCGCGCGTACGACAGGTCCAGGCGAACAAAAGAATCCGGAACGCCGCGGCTTGCGAAAAGGTTTATATCTAATTCCTTCCGTTTTCACTGCCGCGAATATCGGGATGGGTTTTTATGCGGTGATGGCCGCAGTGCGTGGATTTCAGTTTGTTGGAGCAGGAAGTGAGAGCGATCTTGCGCGTGCCGCGGTTTACCTAGATAACGCGGCCAAAGCGATTGGTTGGGCGGTTCTCTTCGACATGCTTGATGGCCGCTTGGCCCGGATGACGCGGACGACAACGGAAATCGGTGTGCAATTGGATTCGATCGCAGACGTGGTCACGTTTGGCCTGGCGCCGGCAGTGCTCGCTTACGTTTGGGGTTATGGTGGAACTTTGCAGGAAGGAAGCGACCTTCACAGCCTGGCGTGGTTTCTCTCGTTCATGTACCTGATGTGCGGAGGATTTCGCCTGGCGCGGTTTAATGTTCAATCCTCGCGGCCGCGAATTCTGGCCGAGGGCACCATCAAGATGGACAAGAAGAGCTTTGTAGGCTTGCCGATTCCGGTTGCGGGCGGGTTGATCGCGGCCATCATTCACTTCGCTCCATCGCCCCTGGTGAAGTATGGACCAGAACGAGCTGAGCTCTATTCATTATTGTTGATGGCGCTGGTCGGATTCTTAAGTGTGCTGATGGTTAGCACGCTCAGATTTTCAAGCTTCAAGACTGTCGGCACCCGCAGCCGCGGCATGCGCACCATAATCCTTGCCGTTGCCGTCGGCACGTTGATCTTTCTCTACTCTCGCTACGTACTCCTCATCCTTGTTATCGGCTACATCCTTCACGGCCTGCTTTCGCGACTGCTGGGCGTGTTTCGCCGCCGCCCAGAGGCGAGCGATGCTCCAGTGCAGGCGAACCTTCCTTAGCTTTCCCACAGCTTCAAACGCAAGCGGCCGCCTAATTTGTTTTTAAGGGCGCGACTTCACGCGGTTGTGAGAATGCGAGTAATCCGTGTTCAGTAGTCAATAAGACTACGCGTCCGACTGCGATCGGTGAGGCCGAAGTAGTAATCTCCTCACCAACGGGAAGGGAATTAACCTGGCGTCCGTCGCGCAGTTCCAAAACGACCCCAGCCGAACTTGAAAGCGGCGTGAAGAGTGCCTCAAGTTCCGTGATGAGCGGCTGCGCCGAAATTCTGCCCGGCATTTGCCGCTTCCACAATCGCTTACCCCTTAAAGAAAACTTGTATACATAGTTGTCGAGGGACGCCACCAGCAAATCTTCACCGGCGGAAACCACGGCCTGCACGCCTGCGCCAGTCCGCTTGCGCCAAAGTAGTGAGCCATTCGTGCTATTCACCGCGTACAGGTAATTGTCTGCCGAACCAAAATACACAATTCCGTCTTTGATCGCGGCCGGACCCCTCACTGGTCCTCGGGTCCGATAACGCCACAAGAGCTTCCCCGTTTGCTCATCCAGCACAACCAGATTGCCGTCTTCACTACCTGCATAAACGCGCGCGCCGGCAACCACTGGTTGGGAATTGAAAGGTGCGGAGTAGATGAAAGACCAGCGCACCACGCCCGTGCGACTGTCGAAAGCGTAGAGCGTACCGTCACTGCTGCCACCGAAGAGTTTGCCATTTGCGAGCGTCAGCGAGCCCTGAAGCGGCATAGCCAGGGTGTGCATCCATTGCGTCACGCCACCTTCCTTGCCGAGCGCGCGCAAAGCGCCAGTTGCGCGACGTATGCCACTTTCAGGTTTCCCGGTTTCTGAGGCGACATATACGCTGCGATCGTCAGCAACGGGCGATGCCGAAAGCTCTCCGCCAAACTCTGAACGCCAATTCAGAGTTCCATCACCAGCTTTGAGTGAGATGATGATTCCGCCGGCTAGTGGCAAGTAGATCCGGTCCTGGTCCGAAGCAGGAGTCAGATTTAAAGTGAGGTCCGAGTTATACCGCCAGCCGACTGTCAGAGGCTGTGAAAGGAATGCACGCGAATCCGATTTCGCCGTCGCTTCGCCGCCATTGCGTTTCTGCGAATAGCAAATCGCTGCGGCGCTTAGCATGAGCGCAAGAATTCCCGCAAACCATCTGTATCGCTTCTCATTGCTTAATATCATCGCGCGTCGCTTCTTGAGTTATTCCAATCCGAAAGTATAATTCAAAGTTTATTATTTCCGACTCTAACGGTTTGACGCGCGAAGCGCCACTCGAGGTTTTCTTTTTTGACACCAGCCACGCAACACGAAATTGTCATAATACTTGACTTCGGATCGCAATATACCCAGCTAATCGCCCGCCGCGTTCGTGAAGCCGGCGTTTATTGTGAGATTCTGCCCTTCAATACGCCGGTTGAAAGAATTATTGCGCGACAACCTAAGGGCCTGATTCTATCGGGCAGTCCATCCTCGGTTTACCAGGAAGGTGCGCCGCGACCAGACGCAAAACTATTGCAGCTGCTTGATTGTCCGCTGCTCGGTATCTGTTATGGCCTGCAAATTCTAGCCTTTGACATGGGTGGCGCAGTTCAATCTTCGCCCAATAGGGAATTCGGTTACGCGCGGCTGAAGCTGGTCGATTCCGGAAGTGCCTTGTTCCGCGGACTGCCTTCCGAAATGGACGTCTGGATGAGTCACGGAGATCAAGTGACGTCACTGCCCGACGGATTTCACGTCACGGCGCTGACTGACGACGCGCTCAACGCGTTCGAGGATGCAAGTCGCAGAATATTCGGCGTGCAGTTTCATCCGGAAGTCGCGCATACACCGCTGGGCGCTACCCTGATCCGGAACTTCCTGTTTGAGATTTGTCATTGCCGCGGCGATTGGTCGCCGCAGGCAGTCATCGAAGAACAGATAAATAACATTCGGCAAGCGGTAGGAGAAAAAAGCGCAGTTGTATCAGGACTTTCAGGAGGCGTTGATTCCACGGTTGCCGCCGCACTGGTACACCGTGCCATCGGCGATCGTCAGACATGTATTTTTGTTGACAACGGTTTGCTGCGAGACGGCGAATTTGATTCGACACTAGCGCTCCTGCAGCAGCGTATGAAATTACAAATTGAGGGCGTCCGCGCCGGCGAGCTTTTTCTTGGCGCGCTTAAGGGCGTTACCGATCCCGAGGAAAAGCGGAAGCGAATCGGCAAGGTCTTCATTGACGTCTTCGAAAGCAACGCACGACGGCTTGGCAATGTTGAGTTTCTGGTGCAGGGCACTCTCTATCCCGATGTCATTGAATCTGTTTCCGTGCGCGGACCATCCGCAGTTATCAAGAGTCATCACAACGTCGGTGGCCTGCCGGAAAAGATGCACCTGAAATTGATAGAGCCGTTGCGCGAATTGTTTAAAGACGAAGTCAGGCTGATTGGGCGCGAGTTAGGGGTACCTGAAGAAATTCTTACGCGCCACCCCTTTCCCGGACCAGGATTAGCCGTGCGAATCATTGGAGAGGTAACCGAAGAGCGCGTCCGACTTTTGCAGGCGGCTGATCGCATTCTCGATGAAGAACTGCGGGCGGCGAGTTTGTACGATTCTGTTTGGCAAGCCTTTCCGGTTTTATTGCCGGTTTCAACGGTGGGCGTGATGGGTGATGAGCGTACTTATGAAAAGGTCGTAGCCATTCGGGCCGTAACCAGCGTCGATGGCATGACGGCGGATTGGGCGCGGCTGCCACATGATGCGCTGGCTCGCATTTCGTCTCGCATAATTTCCGAAATCCGTGGGATAAATCGAGTTGTCTACGACATTAGCTCTAAACCTCCCAGTACGATCGAGTGGGAATAAACCCCGACCACCAGCACAATCGAACAGCCGTGATATAGTGTCACCCGTTCGTTTATTTAGGCCGTTCTTAACTGCGTTCGTCGCACTCAGACGACAGATGTTTCAATAGGTTTTATGCCGGAACAAAAGTTCGCCCACCTTCATCTGCACACCGATTACAGCCTGCTCGACGGCGCTATTCAAATCAAACCGCTGGCCAAGCGCACTGAAGAATTGGGCATGACCGCGTGTGCCATGACGGATCACGGCAACATGTTTGGCGCGATCTCTTTTTACAACACGATGAAGAGCCGTGGCATTAAACCGATTATCGGGTGCGAGACCTACATAACCCGTGGTAACCGGCAGGAGCGCGCGGCCGCCGCCCCGGGCGAAAAAGCAAACTTTCATTTGATCCTGCTGGCGAAAGATCTTGAAGGTTATCGCAATCTTGTTCGCTTAACGTCCAAGGCGTACACCGAAGGCTTCTACTATAAGCCGCGAATAGATAAACAACTTCTCGCCGAGCATTCGAAGGGACTAATCGCACTTTCGGCGTGCATGTCCGGCGTTCCCTCGGCAATGTTGGCGCGCGACAATTGCGACGAAGCCGCGGCAGCCGCTGTTGAGTTCGAAGAAATCATGGGGAAGGGAAACTACTTCCTCGAGATTCAGGAACACGGCCTTGAGCCGCAACAGAGAATTCGCAAACCTTTAGTCGAGCTTTCGAAACGCACTGGAGTTCCGTTAGTTGTTACCAACGATGCTCATTACCTGATGCCCGAGGACGCGCGCGCGCACGACATCCTGCTCTGCATCGGCTCGGGGAAAACAGTTAACGAAACGAATCGCCTGCGCTATGCAAGCCCGAACTTTTATGTTCGTTCACCCGAAGAGATGTGGCGTGTCTTTGGCAGTGAATTGCCTGAAGCGTTATTGCGGACCGTGGAAATCGCCGAGCGGTGCGATCTGAAGCTTCCCGAGAACGTCAACCACCTGCCGAATTATCCGATCCCAGAAGGCGCCGCGTCGCCGGATGAGTATTTTGAGCAGGTTGTGAGGGATGGTTTCGAGCGCCGCCGCCAGCGAGTCTGGGAGCGGCAACAGTCACGAGGGGAGCTGAAGCATCCAATCTCCGATTATCAGACGCGGCTGGTAAACGAGATCGCGATGATTAAGCAGATGGGCTTCGCCGGATATTTCCTGATCGTCTGGGACTTTGTCCGTTACGCAAAGGAGCATGCAATTCCTGTCGGTCCGGGCCGTGGCTCTTCCGCCGGATCGTTGGTCGCCTACTGCCTCGAAATAACTGATGTAGACCCTTTACACTATGACCTTATCTTCGAGCGATTCCTTAACCCCGGCCGCGTCTCGATGCCCGATATCGATATCGATTTTTGTGTAAGAGGGCGGGGGGATGTGATCAATCACGTCGCAAACCTTTATGGACGCGATTCCGTGTGCCAGATCATTACCTTTGGAACCCTGGCTTCGAGGGCTGCCATCAAAGACGTCGGTCGAGCTCTGGAGATGCCCTATTCCGAAGTAGATCGAATCGCCAAACTGATACCGCCGCCAGTGCGCGGCCGCAACGTCACCCTCACCCAGGCGCTCGAGCAGGTGCCTGAGCTGCGGAAAGAGATCGAGACCAACCCCAACGTCAGGGACCTGATGGAAATCGCGCAACGGCTTGAGGGCTGTGCTCGCCACTCTTCCGTACACGCCGCGGGCGTGGTTATTTCGCCTGTTCCGCTTCAGGAGTTAATCCCCATCGCCGTCTCAGGGAAGGAAGAAGTAACGACTCAATATGTCATGTCGGACCTGGAGAAAACCGGCATGCTTAAGATGGATTTTTTAGCGCTTACTGCTTTAACCGTTATAAATGACTGCTTAAAGACGATTAAGCAACTGCTTGATGTTGAGATTAACTGGCCGGATTTAGCGCTTAACGACGAGAAAACCATGGCAGTTTTCGGGGAAGGGCGCACTGAAGCGGTCTTCCAGTTTGAGTCCTCGGGTATGCAGGAGATCTGCAGGAAGCTTAAACCCAAGGATGTTGAAGATCTTTCAGCTCTCAATGCGCTTTATCGCCCCGGGCCGCTGGACGGCGGCATGGTTGAGGAATTCATTCAACGCCACCGCGGGCAGAAGACGGTGCGTTATCTCGTTCCCGAGATGAAGGACATCTTAAGCAACACCTTTGGCGTGCTGGTTTATCAGGAACAGATCATGCAGTTGGCTCAGAAGCTCGCCGGCTACACACTCAGCGAAGCCGACCTGATGCGCCGCGCCATGGGCAAGAAAAAGCGCGAGGAGATGGCGCTGCACGAAGAGAAGTTCGTCACCGGTGCAGTCGAACGCGGCATTAAAAAAGATAAGGCAGAAAAGATCTTCTCGCTGATGGCCAAGTTTTCTGACTACGGCTTTCCACGAAGCCATGCGGTCGCCTACGCCCACCTGGCCTTTCAAACTGCTTATCTGAAGGCGCACTTTCCGGAACACTTTTACGCCGCAGTGTTATCGAGTGAAGCGCAAGACGCGGCCAAGGTTTTCAAGTATTCGAAAGAGCTAAAGACCCAGGGCATCATGTTGTTGCCACCAGACGTCAACGAGAGCTTCTCAGGATTCACTCCCCTTAGCGGCGCGATTCGGTATGGCTTGGCGGCAATCAAGGGCCTGGGCCAATCCACGGTAAACGCGATAATCGAAGCGCGTAAGGCGGGTCCGTTCAAATCATTTTTTGATTTCGCTGAACGCATGGATCAGGGAAGTATGAACAAGCGGGTGTTGGAAGGTTTAGTGGGCGGAGGCGCCTTTGACTCTCTGAAGCCGGAGACGCGCGAACTCCACGACTGGCGCGGCGCGCTGTCGAGTTCGATAGACGCAGCTTTATCCTGTGCTCAGCGGGCGAAGAGAGAACGCATCCAGGGACAGAGTGGTCTGTTTGCTTCGGTGGCTGATGACTCGGGCGTGGTTGAGCAGGTAGCGCCGGCGGCAACTCCCTGGACTCGTTCCCAGCTTTTGTTGGCAGAGAAAGCAGCGCTCGGGTTTTACGTCACAAGTCATCCGCTTTCCAATTATGCAGATGCACTGCAAGCGGCGAAGGCGCTCAAATCCATTGACCTGCTTACATTGGCTACCGGGTCGCGAGTAACTGTCGGAGGCATCATCAATGACTTGCAGCCGCGAACTACCAAGAAGGGGGACCGGTTTGCGCTGCTGCGGCTGGAAGATGAAGGCGGCGGTACGAAGTGTGTGCTGTGGCCGGAAACATTCCGGAAGTTTTCGGTCGTGGTAAGAAACGATCTGCCGGCACTGGTGAGCGGCAGGTTGGAAATCAGTGAAGACAGCCCCCCTTCGATCATCGTCGATCACGTGCAGAGTCTGGATGAAATGCTGAAGGCCAGGGAGCTGATGGTTCTACGACTTCCGCGGCCCGAAGATTCCGCAGAGGTGTTTGACGGCATTCTTCATCTGATTAACACTCATCCGGGAACTTGTGACATTGCCCTGGAAGCATCACTTGACGATGGTTTATTAGTTCGTATTAAAGTGAATTCTTCGTTGCGCCTTGAGCGAAGCGAGAAACTGGAAACGGCATTAAAGCAGATGGGTTGCGGACTCAAGGTAGAAAGAATGGCTTTCGCAGCCAACGGTGGAAATTGAGAGGCAGTGGGTCAGTTTTGATGTCCGATAAGCTTTAGCTTGTCGTAGCGCCGAGATAAACTAAAGGAAGGTCTGATTAAGGCAATGAACAGTTTATATGAGCCCGCGAAGCGCGGCGTCCGCAGAAAGCCTGGGGTGGAGCGAAGCGGAACCCCAGGATCGTTGACATATGATGCAAGAGCCCGCGAAGCGGGCGACAGCGACACATGAGAATAAATCGTAGCCTTTGCGCTTTCGCACGCTTCGCGCGCTCGGTTCTCTTACCTGACGATAACCTGGGGTTCCGCTTCGCTTCACCCCAGGCTTTATGCTCGCGCCCGCTCCGCGGGTTAAGACAAAGCTAAGGCTTGATGGACTTGATCAGACGTTCCTAAGGTTTATCCGACATTTGCAGCCAAACTGACCCTACCAATTATCGGCGAAAAAGCACGTGGCTAAATCCAAAAAGAAAGAAAAGACCGCAGAGGAATCGCCACCCCCAGGGACCGAGACCACTACGGCGTTTGAGCGTGTGCAGCTGGCGCGGCATCCGGATCGACCCTACACGCTTGATTTCATTGAAAGACTGTTCGATGAATTCGTTGAGTTGCATGGCGACCGAAGATTCGCGGATGACCCGGCGATCGTTTGCGGCTCGGCACGATTTCATGGCTTGCCAATCATGGTTGTGGGTCATCAAAAAGGTCGAGATACGAAGCAACGCAGCTATCGAAACTTTGGCATGCCCAAACCTGAAGGCTATCGCAAGGCTTTGCGCGTGATGAAGCTCGCCGAAAAATTTGGGCGGCCAATTTTGTCTCTGATTGACACACCCGGCGCCTATCCGGGAATAGACGCTGAAGAACGAGGCCAGGCCGAAGCAATCGCCTTCAACCTGCGCGAGATGGCCAAATTGAAAGTGCCGGTGATTGTTACCGTCATTGGCGAAGGCGGATCGGGCGGAGCCTTGGCGATCGGCGTTGGCGATCAGGTGATGATGTTGGAGAACTCTATCTACTCCGTGATTTCACCGGAAGGGTGCGCCGCAATTCTTTGGAAAGATGCGAAGCTCGCCGACCAGGCTGCAACCGGTTTGCGGCTCACGGCGCAGGATCTATTTGCGGAAAACATTATCGATAAGATTATTAAAGAGCCGCCAGGCGGTGCGCATAATGATTATGATCAGGCCGCGCGTTACCTCGATGCCGCCCTAAGCGAGTGCTTAGCACAAGCGGTCAGTTGTAGTCAGGAAGAGAGGTTGACGAGGCGCTACACAAAATTGCGCGCGTTCGGCCGCTGGGGCACAGCCTAGTTTTCTTCCTCACTTCCTGTAAGAATCCCAAATCTCACCAATAAAGAAACAAGGCTGGCATCATCATCACGCCAATACAAAACCCGCCGCCCTCCATCTAAAGGAAAGCCGCGGGCGATAACCGCAATCATTTGGAGGCTCAACTCCGACTTACCCGATCTCAAAAAGGAATATCGTCATCTGCCATATCGGGCTGTTCGGCCGCCGGCGCGCCGCCGGCTGCTGCCGCTCTTTCCATTGGCGCTTCTTCGCCGCGGCCGCCGCCAATAAACTGCATATCGGTGCCGTGAACCTCGAGCGTGTGCCGCGCCTTGCCGTCGCGATCGGTCCACTCCTCAACACGCAAGCGTCCTTCGATATATACCGGACGGCCCTTAGTCAAATACTGCGATGCGGTTTCTGCCTGGCGTCCCCAAAGGGTTACTCGGAACCAGGTCGTATTATCCTGCATCTCGCCCGACTTATCTTTGCGGCGCTCGTTTGTGGCCATGCTGAAACTGCACACCGGCGTTCCTTGCGGCGTATAGCGCAGCTCGGGATCGCGACCAAGATTGCCAACCAGAATCACTTTGTTGAAGGACATGAGGGACCTCGCAAAAATTATTTTATATAGGAAACTCGCGCGTATCCTACTTGCGCGAGTAGTGGCGGTCAAGTAGCCCGACGAATCGAGTATCTCACGAGCGATGCAAAAAATGCAGCATCGCGTTTGTCTAACAACTTCTGATAGACTACTCGCGAAAACTCGTTTGCTGGAAGCCGCTACAGCGATGAATTCCAAGGTTTACATAGAAACATTTGGCTGCCAAATGAACGTTGCCGACACGGAACGCGCCGTCACTGGCTTGCGAAAAGCCGGCTATGAAATGACGTCCGCGCCCGATGAAGCTGACGTTGTGCTATTGAATACCTGCTCGGTTAGAGAGCGCGCCGAACGAAAAGTTTTCCGGCGCGTTGGCGAGCTGCGAAAATCGCCGCGCCGTCCGGTGATTGGAGTCATGGGCTGTGTGGCGCAGTTGGAAGGACCGTCCATTTTTCAAAAGGCAGCAGCCGTCGATTTAGTCATCGGCACCCGAGCGACCGATCGAATTCCGTCGTTGCTCGCTCGCATACGCGACGGCGAAAAATTCGTGATTGATTTGGAGGAACGACAGGACGGTGAGGTTTGGGATGTGTCGCCCGCCGAACGCCGCTCGCCATACGTTGCGTTCGTTCCCATCATCGAAGGCTGTAACAAATTCTGCTCCTTTTGTATCGTTCCTTATTCGCGCGGCCGCGAGAAAAGCCGCGGCGCCACTGAAATTGTTGCCGAAGTGAGGCAGCTGCGTTCGCTTGGGTACAAAGAGGTGCAACTAATCGGCCAAAACGTAAATAGCTACCGGCCGAAAACGGAGGACGGTCTCGAGGGCTATGTGGGCGCCACGCCCTTCTCGCGCCTGCTGCGTGCCGTTGCTGCTACGGGAACCGAGCGGATCAAATTTACAACATCATTTCCCAGAGACTTTCATCCTGATATAGTGTCTGCGATCGAAGAGTATCCCAACCTTTGCAATTGGGTTCATTTGCCGGTGCAGTCCGGAAGCGATCGCATGTTGAAGGCAATGCGCAGGGGACATACGTCGGCCGACTATCTGCGAAGAGTTGAAATGATCAAGAGCTCGACCAGACGTTTGTCGCTAACGAGCGATATCATTGTTGGCTTTCCCGGCGAAAGCGAACAGGATTTCGAAAACACAATGCAACTGGTGCGCGACTGCGAATTCGACGGGCTCTTCATATTCAAGTATTCAAAACGCAACGGCACGCCGGCTGCCAACTTCAGTCAGCCAGTTTCCGAGGCTGACAAGACGGCGCGCTTTCTGGCTTTGGAAGAGCTGCAAAGTTCGCTACAGGACAAGCTCTATAACAAGCAGGTTGGTCGTACGCTCAGCGTGCTGGTTGAGAAACAGAGTGCGAGGTCAAACCATGACGTTAGCGGGCACTCGACTTGTAACAAAGTGGTGAACTTTAAGGGCAACATGAAACAGTGCGGCTCGATCGTCGACGTGTTGATTTCGGAAGGCAAGCCAAATAGTTTGTATGGCACGGCAATCAGCGGATAATTGGGTTTTTCTCCCTCTCCCTTTGGGAGAGGGTTGGGGAGAGCGCTTGTGCGCGGCAAGCTTAGCACCCTCCCCTGACCCCTCCCAAAGGGAGGGGAAGAAACCACGCAAGTTTTAACCAGGATGTTCTTAGGCAGCCTTTATGGAAATTGAGGTAAAAATTCGAGCGTTGATGATGGATCCAAACAGCGGCACTCCTATCGTCATTCTTAAGGACGTCGACAGCGATACGATGCTGCCAATTTGGGTTGGCACCTACGAGGCGAATGCTATCGCCCTGGAGATTGAGAAGATTGCGCCGCCGCGGCCCATGACCCACGACCTGCTGCGTAATCTCATTATTGAATTGGGCATTGAAGTCGAGCGTGTAGTGGTTACCAGTTTACGTGATAATACTTTCTTTGCCGTTATCGAGATGCGCATGAGTGACGGCAATCGCATGGTGCTGGACTCGAGACCTTCAGATGCAATCGCGCTCGCGCTTCGTGCCGACTGTCCGATATACGTTGACGCCGAGGTGATTAAAGCCTCGCGCAATACGGTGCCTTCAGAGGAAGAGGGCGGGGAAGAGTCAAGCTTGAGTGAAGAAGAATGGCCGGACGTGATTGGCGAAGCCGGCGATCTCCCGATGTAGCGTGTTCTAAGATGTTGGATGATTGTTTCTGCTAAAATAGAGTCAATACAAATCCCGATGTACAGCGAATGATAATTGCGATCGCAAATCAAAAAGGTGGGGTGGGAAAGACGACCACTGCCATCAATTTGGCTGCCGCATTCGCCAGACTGGGTAAACGTGTCCTCCTGCTCGATCTGGATCCACAGGCAAACAGTTCAATTTCATTTCTGGATCCGCTTTCAATAGAGCGGTCCGCTTACGAGTTAATGACTGACGGCCTGGCGCCGGTAGAACAGACCGTTTACCGGACGCCCGTTGAAAATCTGGACATAGTTCCCGCGCGCATCAATCTGGCAAAGTTGGAAGCCAAGCTGGTCGGCGATTTTGATGCCCCGTTTCGTCTTAAAGATCGATTAGCGCCTTTCCGCGAAGAGTATCCAGTCATCGTTATCGATACGCCGCCGACGCTCGGTTTAATTACAGTCAATGCGCTCGTCGCGGCCACGCATGTGCTGGTTCCCATTCAGTCATCGTACTTTGCTCTGGAGGGCACTGACGATTTGCTCGAGACAATAGAAAAAGTTAAGGCGCGACCCAATCCCAGCCTCGAGTTGCTGGGTGTGCTGGTGACGCTGCACGACAAGCGCACCACGCTGGCGCGCGAAGTTCACGAACAAATCAAGAAAGTCTTTGGACCGAAACTGTTTGACACAGTCATAACAAAGAGTGTGCGGCTGGAAGAATCGCCCGCGTACAAAGAAGCAATATTTAGTTTCGCTCCTAATTCATCTGGCGCGATCGAGTATGGAAATTTATGTGAAGAGGTAATGAGCCGTGTCTAAAAGGGGACTGCCGACAGGATTGTCGATGCGCCACGATGCCCACTATGTTGAGGAGTTGTCGCAGCATCAGCCTGCCACGGTTGGCCGGATGATCGCGATCGACAAGATTGATCCAAATCCGGAACAGCCGCGTTCTGAGTTTGGAGACTTAACAGAACTAACTGCATCGATTGCTGACAAAGGCGTGCTCGAACCGTTGCTGGTTAAGCCATCGCGGTCAACTGGTCGTTGGATGATCATTGCCGGAGAGCGACGCTATCGTGCCGCGCGTGCCGCCGGATTGACGGAATTACCCTGCGTGGAGATGGAAGTCGACGAAGGGACTGTCGCTGAGATCGCGTTGATCGAAAACATGCAACGCAAGGATCTTACCGTCTGGGAAGAGTCCGACGGCTTATTGGCATTGACCGAAAGATTTGGCTACACGCATGAAGAAGTCGCGCGGAAAGTAGGGAAGAGCAGAAGCACGGTCACTGAGGCTTTATCGATTGCAGGCATTCCCGCTGACGTCCGCGATATTTGCCGCCAGGCAGATGTATCCGCAAAGTCGGTGCTGCTGCAAATTGTGCGGCAACCGGATGAAGCAGGAATGCGGCGGCTGGCGAAAGAAATAACTTCGCGAGGATTGACGCGCGAGGACGCAAGGGAAGTAAGACGACAGGAAATGGGTCCGCGTGTTACCGCGGAAGCGAAGCCTTATACTTTCAAGTATGCCTCACCGAATAAAGACTTCAACCTTGAGATTCGTTTTCGTCGCTCAAAAGTTGAACGCGCTGAAGTGGCTCAGGCTCTGCGATCGGCGGCTAAGAATATTGACAGTGACAATCACCAGCCGGACTGAAGACACGACCTCACACAATCAGACAGCTTGCACAAGGGTCCGAGGCGGTTGGCGCTTCGCGTGATCAGTGTTATATGAATGCTGTGAAGAGGACTAGGCGCGCCAGGCATCGGCGACTTTTTGTACAAAGCCCATTCAGACTCATTAGTTCCTCACCTGAACGTTCCTCATCTCGACGCAATACTCTTTTTCTTTTCCGCGACCGCGCGCTTTTGAAGTCCCTTTGCCCAGCGCTCGAGCGTAGGCTGAATCGGCTTAAACAAGCGTGCGCGGAACGAGTGCTTCTTTTCATTCCAGGCTTTGAGTTGTTTCTCGGTGTAAGCGCGTACGGCAGGTTCAAGCTGACCCTTCTTAAGCGAATGCTTTAGCGTGAAGTGATAGTGTTGGCCGACCAGAGAGAATAGGGTCGCTACCAGGTTACCTTTGAACGAAAGGCGAGGAACTATCTTTTTATGAAAAGGTTTGTTTCCGGGTAACAAAACGCCGATTGCCAACTCCAACCATGCACCCTTCGGACCCTGCCGCGGATGATAAAGACCGGGCAGCTCGGTCGCCTGGAATGTCCCTCTCAAGCGCGGCTCGGAAATAAATTCGACGAGTCGTATCCGTTCTAATCCACGCGTGTGCTCGCGTGGCAAACTATCAAATGCGTTCTCAACACTCTTTAACGTGTCCGCCGGTAGCTTGCGCTCAACTTGATTCTCAATTTTTATTGCCACTGCAATCTCACCTCATAAACCAACATAAGCGAATTAGATTTTGTTTCGTCACTCTAAGTGCGGCGCGAATCGTGGTCAAGTGGTCGTGCAGCGGAGCGCAAAATACCTCGGGTTAGGACGTGCGGCTGTCTCTGGCGCGAAGCCAACCAGTTTGCTGTTCGAGCTGCTTGAGCAACATGCGGTGAGTCTTGGCGTGCAAGCGATCACAGAAGAGCTGACGCGAGCCCGAAACATATGGAACTCACATCGGAATCTTGAGTATGCCACTCGTTGACTTTCAAACCGCCCTCGGGCGCTTGGTTGGTGTTCAGCAGGGCACGAATCCGCTTGACGGCCTTAATCTCGATACGCGCGAGAGCCAATACCTGGAAGCCCTGCAAAAGACGCCCGGCTTTCTATTTAGCAGAAGCATTCAGCGGTCCTGGTGTATTGGGCGTGCCGCAAAGTCCGCCCATTTGACGCTTTCTTTTCTTCCGGAAAATGAAAGGCAGGAACTGCTAAATGAATGGATTGACTCGGGCGCGGGGACTCAGTCGTTTTACGATGCCCAGGCTGGCGCGTTCCTGGACTTTATTAGCCGGCGGCTAATAAATCCTTCGCATGAATTTAGCGTCTGTCAGCTTGAGCAGGCCACCTTGCTAGTAGGCGAGGGAAGAAATTACTTCACCCCACCGGGTGCCGAGCACTTTTGCCATGCGCCGTCGGCGCACGAAATCGACTTATGGGACATGTTAGAGAGTCCGCAGTCAGTGGCCGCCTTGCTAAGCCAACCGCACCAGCGCCACACGCTTGAGGACCTGCTGAGCTACGGCATTGTCGAATACGCTGATTAGCCCCTGGTGAAAGAAGGGCGGCCCACCTTAACTGTCCTCCGAATACAACAACGTGAGCTGAATAGCCTAATTCCCGCTGTATTCGCTGCGTCTGATAATACATATTATGTTGGAACTGGCTTTGCCTCATAAAGGCCGTAATGGAGCGATTAATGAGGCAGATCGCGTTTTTGCCTCAAAAAGGATTTCCCAGGTCTGTAGCTGAGGCTACGGCGGGCCGTGAAGATCACTGATTTGGTGTGTCGCGGTCGCCGGATAAAGTTTCTCAAAGGTCCAGCCTTGTTCGTACTCATCGCGCCTCGTGATCGCCAAGGCGTTACTTCTACTATTGGCAAGAATCCACCATCGACTGGTTGCGAAGCCTCGGGCCGAGGAACGCCAGCTACATGCCTGACGCGACACGAATAAATGTTGACGGCTCATGAAATAGGTATAGAATCCCCTTATTCTCAGATCCCCGACATCTGATCTTCGGTTTGCAAGAAGTTCAACTACGCAGGTCTTACTAGAGTGACGCCCCAACATGGTGTGTAGCGGACGCGTGCAGCACAGCAGTGTCAGTGGAGATCTCTTTCCTGGAGAAGCCCCAATGAAGAAACCGTCACCCACTCACAGCAAGTCTAATCTATTTCCTTCTCCACGAACCAGTTATGAGGGTCTTCTTTGCCGTCGCTCTGCTTTGCTTGATTGCACCGCAAGCGGCCCATGGTCAGGCCCCTCCCTGCCCTGATCCCCCCGCTCCTATCTCAAACTCGTATACCTTTCAAGGGCTGGGCGAGAGCATCACTATTCCCTTCAGCACGTCTCCTTGCCATACCGTGGCCGTCAATGTTTCCTGGTCAAACGGTCTGAACTATGGAAGTAATCTTAAGGTTTCGTTTCTTGACGCCTCAGGCCAGCCAATTTACTACGAAGATACCATTTCAGCGTATCTACCAGGGTCGAGGATCTTTCCATTTTCGTCGCCATATCCTTACCCGTGGCGCGGATCGCGTTCGTCACTCCTTAACCCGGCGGCCCTGAAAATCGAAACAATATATCCCTTCGCGGTTTCCTGTTTCATCACTTACGACATCACGTTTACTGCGCGGCCAGGCTACAACGTTGGTGGCGATAGTTTCACTAATGCCCCATTAGTTCCAGCATTACCCACGACATATTTAGGCAGTATGTATGACGGGAGAACGCCGCCATTCGGAGGTGTCTCGATAGACCCAGGCCAGTTCTTCAAGGTGCACCTAAAGTGCAATCAAGCTATATATGCTTATGGTTCGGTTACGGTAAGCAGCGGCGTCAGCTCCAACTTTCGCGTGGACATCTATGATGCCAATCAACAGCTAATAACGCCAAACTGGATCTTTACTGGCAGCATGGGCACGACGAGTTTCGCTTCGAATCCTTTTGTCAATCCCAACTCCACCGAGAGCGATTTTTACATCAAGGCGTGGAGTTACAACTGGCCCATCTACGATTTCACCCTGAACATAGATGAGTATGTCGCGTCAAACAATGTGAACAATCCCCGACCCGTTGCTCCCGACGCAACCGGAGGAACGACTCCGAACAGTGAGGAGTTCCATCTGCCCGCGAGCATCGACACCGACGTTTTAACCGTTAGTGCTACGGAACTGTGGGCGAAGGTCTATTGGCCGGCGGATTTTTCGGGCGGCCCCTATCCGCTAGCGGTTTTTCTTCATGGGAACCATTCAACCTGCGGAAAGATCGGAACCAGCCCGCGCCTTGACGATAACAGTGATTACACTTTGACCGGCACATGTCCAGCTGGTTATAGCGTAATCAATAACCATCTAGGATTCGAATATCTCGCTACCCAGCTTGCTTCTCGTGGCTATATAGTTAGTTCCATCAATGCCAATCGCGGTATCACTGGTGGCGATCAAAGCCATCCCGATGATCCTGCTCACATCTTCTCTCGCGGACGCCTGGTGCTTAAGCATCTGGAAACTCTGCAAAAATGGAATGCTGGTCCGTCAGCTTTGATCACCCCTACCACCTTAGGCACATTGCGAAAGAATTCGAATAACTGGTTTGGGATGAAGATTACGGTCGGATCTCAAGCAATCACTGTTTATTCGCTCGGAAGAATATTCGTGAGCGGCAACACGGGCACACATACCGTCAAGCTTGTGAGAGCCAGCGACAGCGTTGACCTGGCCAGTGTCTCTATACCCATGACTGGCGGCACCGCGGGTCAGTTTAAGTATGTGAACCTGACGACGCCGATTAGGTTAGCTGCGAATACCAGTTACTACGTCGCCAGCAAGGAAGTGAACAATGGTGACTTCTGGTATGACTCGAACACAATTGTTGGCTCGACGACGATTGCTACGGTAAATGGGAGAGTTACCAGCACTAATGGCACGACTTGGAGTACATCAGGAGCCGTAGCAGGAAACGTCTACGTGCCAGTAGATCTTAAGTATCAGGTTCTCAGCGTAAATTTTACAGGCAAGGTAGATTTTACCAACGTGGGTCTGATGGGGCATTCTCGGGGAGGTCAAGGTGTCCTTGCTGCCTACAACCTATACAGGAATGCCGGCATCGATCCTAGAGCAACCCCTCCCGACATTGCTTGGTCAACTAGGATTCCGGGAATGAATATCAAAGGCATCTTCGAGATTGCACCGACCGATTATTTCCTTCCAACCGCGAGCGATGGTAGCGGCGTCCAGTATCCGAATGCTGACGGAACTGCATTCAATGCCCTGCTTCCGATGTGCGACGGGGATGTTAGGAGTCTCCAGGGAGTTCGAGTATTCGATAGGGCAATGTCGTTTACTGGCGGAAACACTGGCGTTCCGGCAGAGAGCCCGGCGACGCAAAAGTCTACCTACGGCGTTTGGGGTGCGAACCATAACTTCTTCAATACTGAATGGCAACAGACTGAATCCCTGGGTTGTAAGGGTCCTGGCAATACGCGTCTGTTTCCTTTTCCGGTCACGGACGGAAGCGGATCGCCTAATCAAAGAACAACCGGCTCGGCCAGTGTTCTCGCCTTTTTCCGGGCCAACGTTGGCTCGTCTCCTTCGACAGCCTTTAACCAGAATTTCAAGCCGAATTATCAACTGCCCGCGGTCATTACTTCCATACCCGAACGCATCGATCAGGGATTCACCTCTTCGCCCAGTTTGACAATCACGAAGGTTCTGTTTGATTTCACTGCCACACTACCCCCAAATTCAGATTATCTGTTCACCGCGCCGGCTGTAGCGTTCAACAATGCAGCGACGATTCCTGAGCACGACTATGTGACGAATCCCACTCCATGCTTTGGAGGTTCGAATCCGCCACCTTGTCCAGCACCAAGCCCTATTGCAGTAGCTCTAACGGTCGGGCGGATCTCCTGGGAAAGCGCGGACTGCGCGAATTATTTCCAGGCAAACTGGAAAGCGCCGGGCACCGGAGAGAGCGTTACCGGTTATCAAACGCTCGATTTCCGCGTTTCTCGTCAAATCGACGACATACGAAATTCCTCTGCCTCCACTAACTTTCAAATCCAGTTTATTGCGGCCGACGGTAGCCCCACCGGCGCTGCTGTTTCTCTCAACAAGTATATGAACCTCGCGGGGCCAGTCGGCTTAGACGACGGGAGTCCTAATGGTTTCTTACACCCCATATTGCAGACGGTTAGGATTCCGCTAAGCGATTTTAGTGGAGCGAATCTTTTCAATGTGCGCGGCGTAAGGTTTGTGTTTTCAGATACACCGAAGGGGGCGATCTACCTTGCTAATATCCGTCTTTCGAATCAACAGTGAGGAAATATATATGAGAACAACCCATATGTTAGCAGCTGTCCTTGTGGTGGTGTTGGGGGTACATTTTGCTCTTGGGCAGGGTGCGCCACGGGAACCAAAGACTATTGATCCACACCTGTCGACTGGTACGCTGGTGACCAAAGGCGAAAGCAAGACACCTATTGGTCGTGACAAACTGCTAACGTATAAACTCGAAGAAGTCGATCTCCCACAGCCGATTGAGTTTGACATTCGCGGAAAGCAGCAGCGGCTTAACAAGGCTCTGAGGCTCACGATAAGTAGTGAGTCAATTCAAGGTGCGCATACTATATGGATCGATGACGCCGCCCTACCGCGAGTCTTTGGCTTAGGCGCTAACGCGATAGGTGTATTGATCTATGATCGTTCAATACTTAGGAATGGCGCTGAGATATCTGTTTCAGACGGGAAAGAATTCGTCACATTACCTGAGAAACTGAGATTACCGAAGAATTTTACTGCCACTATCGAGCCGATCATCGAAGAAGGTAGCTCGATAATTGCGATACGCAGCGCGCTGAGGATAGTGGAGTCGATCCGCCAGCCTCTGATCGAGATCGAGATGAAAACGGATCGCGCTTTTCCGGTCAGAAATGCCGTACTGCAACTCCAAATCGGCAAGCGATTTTTCCAAAATGAACTGCGAGAGGGTTCCGGTGGCCATACTTTGATCCTCGACGTGCCCCCCCGGACATTCGCTGAACTCAAAGATGGCGCTGAAGTGATCGCCTTCTACAATACCCCAGATCGTAGCGGCGCATCCGGTCGTGAGATTTGGTATTTTGGACGCTTGAATAAGCGCATGCTTAAGTAGTTAATGTGTTGGCCGGTGTATTCTTGAAACCAAAACCGTTTGCGCGATTCAACGAACAGGCCAAGAGCTGTTCCCCCCGTACCATCTTCAGTTCTCATCGCGGACAGCAACGGCCCGACGGCTCTCCAGGCTTCACGCTGATTGAACTGGTTATCACGGTAACGGTGATGACGATTCTTACCCTCGGCGTGATCCCGCTGGCGCAGGTTGCAATTAGACGCCAACAGGAACAAAGGCTCCGCGAAACCTTGCGAGCAATTAGGAGCGCAATCGACGAATTTCACCGCGATACTGTTGGGATGCAATGCATCGGGATATCCGCCAGCTCACTTCCTTCACCTGGATTCTCTGCCGCGCCCGATCCTAGAAGCAAAGTCATCACTGCTGATTGCACGATCTTCGGAGTCGATAATCCTGATCGTTACCCACCCAATCTCGAGATACTGGTCAACGGAGTTGATGTTGTGCCACGCACTACAGTGATAGCAGGCAGCGGTCCTTCAGGACCAAATGCCACTGATATCAATTCAGTTGCAACAAAGAAGAAGATCTACCTGCGTGGTATGCCGATCGATCCCCTCACGGGAAAAGCAGACTGGGAACTTCGTTCCTCGTATGATGCTGTCGATGCGGCATCATGGGGCGGGGAGAACGTTTTTGATATTCACTCGGCGTCAAAACGTACAGCATTGAACAGCGAAAAATACAGTGACTGGTAAGAAATTCGATTGCAGCAAAACGACCACTCCACGGTTCTTGATTAGCGTACGTCCGAGTCGAAGAGCTAATGCGAGCGCTCGAAGCGGGCTATCAGATGTTTGTGCCAAAGCCTGTAGAGGCGGACGAGCTGAGGTCAATAATCGCTGGCCTTCTTCGAAGCAATAGACCGACCGAACCACAGTCAACTGGTTGATTGGCCAGGCTGTCAATGTAGGAGTTGTGGTAGTGGTCTGACTTCTGGAATGCTCGTTCGTATGAGTCAGAAACATTGCCTCCGAAGTCGTTGACCGAACGCTACCAAAACAGGAGTGCGTCCAAGGCCGACCTCCCGCAAATGCGAAAAAAGAGAAAATGAAACAGAATAGCACTGTAGACTCTCCATCGTTCAGCATGGGCCAAAACCCCTTCGGAGTGAGTTGAAAACGTCAACTGAAGAAGAAATTTATGAGCGCAAAGAACACAAGACAAAGAATGCCCCAGGCAAATAGTAGGAGGGAGCCGTAAAATATCCAGTACGCTACCTTTAGCCTCGCCTCGCTCAACCTTCCCATCGTCCTCACGATCTCCGCAAACTGCAGCATCGCGAAAACTGAAAAGAATATTGAAAGGATGAAACTACCAAACGCCAATACAACCACAAACTTCCAACGAGGGGTTGGGAACAGCTTTTCCAGGAAGGCTAAAAGCAAAAGCACAGATGCCGTACTTAGCGTCGTCGTATGCTTACACGTGTCGTAATAGAGCTTTACGCCAGCTACATTTGCCTTCTGTTCGATTGAGTAAGCAACCGTCGCTTGTTCCGTCACTGCATCGTTCCCTTCATACATCAAGTTCTCCCACTATTAACGGCACACTGCTCACGGAAGCCTGGTCCTTTTGTAAGCAGCGTACCAAGTGAATTGAGCGCCGAACCCGCTTCATTCATCGCGTAGTCTTTTGGTTGGCTTAGTCATCTTCACTTAGCCTGCCTATGATAACCACATAGGTCGGAGCTCCCGCACTCGCGAATAATTGGATTTCTGCAACCAGCATCTTTGGCGCAGCCGTTTCACGCAAAAAGATTCTGTGTTGAACGCCTGGATACTTCTTGAAAGGAGACGGTAGGGTGCCAACGAATCCACCGATGCTATTCGGCTCCAACATGATCGCTCGCACCAAAGCTGACTTGTTTTTCACTTGCGGCAATTGACCATTTGCATGAGCAAATCCATAAGCGATCTTTGCCACCATCCTGGCGAATGCAATCGCATCACTATTTACTATTTTTAACTCAATTTCCTTTGCGCCGTGCTGTTTTGCGAATGCCTCTGGATCCGCGCCGAAGCTGCCGGTCGCAATGCCAACCAATTTCAGTTCCGGAGTCTTTGCTGTCGAATAGTCCAATGGAGCGAATATTGGAAACGGCAACAATATTGGTGCCTCATCCCGAGTTGCCTGAATAAGGACCTCACGCCGGTCAAGAGTGATTGTAACCGGAATCGTTTTAGGCACATCTTCATGTTTTGAGCGAGACGGTGCATTTTGGATGTAGCGAACCATACGCATCGGTCCTCGCAGTACCGCAGTTTCAAATGCGGATGTTATCCCTCGACACCTCTCACAGGAACCTCTCGGTATCGTTACAGTTCCACCGAGTGCAAATGCCAGAATGTGCCCACGACTAAGCTTCACATTAGAATCGCAGTAGATGCGCGCGTCTGATGACTCCGGTGTCAACTTAGAACAGTCCGAAATGTCACTGGTATCTGCTATTACAACGCTCGGTTGCCCCGACGCAGTTACAGTCTGCCAGCGAACTTCTCCATCACGGATGATTTCGACTTTTGTAGTTCCTTCCATCGTCAGGTTTCCTCAGAACTTCCAGCGACCCACACTACTCAGAAAATAAGCGGCGAAGAATTCTCCAAGCGCATCAGTATAACTAAGGCCCTAACGGCGCGAACCGCTAGAGCCCCTATTGAAAACCTAACGCGATTGCTCGCACTTGGCCTTCAGCAAATCCATTGTGAGCCAATCGCCAAACGAAAGGCAAGCACAATGGAAGAACGGGAAGTGAAGGCCCTTGAGATTGCGGCCAAGTCCAAACTCACCCGCAGAGGTAAGACTTGGTTAGTTCCATCACAGTCAGTACGCGGCGCACAATACACGGTCGATGCGGATCCGGTGGATCCCCAATGCACCTGTCCTGACTTTGAATGCCGGAAGCAGCGTTGCAAACACATCTTCGCTGTCGAATACACGATCGAGCGCGAACAAACGCCTGATGGCGAGACAGTTCTCACCGAGTCGTTCAAAGTAACCCGCAGAACCTATCCACAAGAGTGGAAAGCTTACAATCTCGCGCAGACTCACGAAAAAGCAGAACTCCAATCTCTTCTGTACGAACTGTGCCGCACAATTCCAGAGCCGGAGCAGTATCGTGGAAGACCACGGCTGTCGCTTGCGGACATAATCTTTTCGTCTGCATTCAAGATTTACTCGACCCTCTCAGCCAGACGTTTCATGACGGATTTGCGTGAAGCGAAAGAGAGAGGTTATATATCGAAGCTACCTGCTTACAACTCACTATTTCGCTACCTTGAAGCCGAGTCTCTCACAGCGCATCTGTATCAACTCGTAACCATCAGCAGTCTTCCGTTGAAGGCCATCGAAACAGACTTTGCCGTCGATTCGTCCGGCTTCGGCACCGGCCAATTCATGCGCTGGCTGGATGTGAAGTATGGCAAAGAAGAAGATCGACGAATGTGGCTAAAAGTCCATCTCATGTGTGGAGTTAAAACGAACATCATCACGTCCGTCGAGATTAGTGACGGATATGCCAACGACTATCATTATTTTAAGGGCTTAGTCGCCCGAACTGGAGAGAACGGGTTCAACATGAAAGAGGTCTCTGCCGACAAAGCTTACCTCGGCGGCGAGAATCTGCTGGTCACGTTGCGGCAAGGTGCTATCCCTTACATTCCTTTTAAGTCGAACTCCCAAATTCAAACCAACTATGGTCCTAAATCAGAACTTTGGACACGAATGTTCCACTTTTATAACTTCCACCGCGAGGAGTTTCTTCAGCACTATCACAAGCGTTCGAATGTGGAGACTACATTCCACATGATCAAAGCAAAGTTTGGACAACGGTTGCGGAGCAAAACCTTAACGGCACAAATCAACGAAGCATTGTGCAAGGTACTTTGTCACAATCTTTGTGTCTTGATTCAGTCGGCGCATGAATTGGGAGTTGAAGCAGTCTTTACTGATGAGTTGTGGCAATACAACGAACGTTAGGCACAATCAAAAAAAGCGGGCGAGGTCCTTCCATAAGCCTCGCCCTGGATACACGCGGTCCCCGCTCCACCCGGCCACTTCGCCTAGCCCGGAAGCGGGCGCGATCCCATATTGACCTACGCTGTTTTCTTGTCTTCACCCTGCTCCCAGAATGTAGGTTCAATACCAAGTTCGTAGTAGGCTTGGATGGTGACGCAGATGTTGTGACACAGCACTTTGCAAAGCAGTTCGTTAAACTGCGCCACTTGTGTGCGACTACGAATCCGCTCCCCGAACTTCATCTTGATCATCGCATTCGTGCTCTCGACGTTACTGCGCTGATGGTAGCGGCGATCGAACCACTCGTTGTTTAAAGAGTAGAAGTGGTACAACCGTGTCCACAATGGATCACCACTGCCGTGTACGGCATTAGCGTTTGCTTTGAACGGGACGACAGCCAGTACACCTTTGCTGTCTGCGTGCTTAAAGTTAGCAAGACTCGAATAGGCCTTGTCACCGATCACTTCTCGTGGACGAAAATTCTGCGTTGTCGTATCCAGCAATGGTACAAAATAAGGAGCATCGCCGGCGTTCCCATCAGTGACTTCCACCGCCGTGACAATGTTGGTCAACACCCCGCACATCAAATGCGCTTTGATCCATTGTCGTTTATCGCCGGAATGTAGCTTTCCATAACGAAAATCGAACCAGCGGCCAAAAAGCGACGTTGAAAATCCAGTTGAATCGATCGCGAAGCTCTTTTCAACATTTCGCAACGGCAGACTGCTTTGAATAATGAGTTGCACCAGGTACTGCCGCAACTTACTCTTTTTGAAATACCTCAAGATCGTGCTAAAGGACGGAAGCCGTGAGATGAATCCGTGCTCGTACGCAACCTTCAAATCGAACATTACGCGCCGGCACGACACTCCGCAATAGACCTTGAAAATCATGCAGAACAACATATCCGCGAGCGCTACACGAGGCCGCCCTCGCCCTTGCTCCAAATCAACGACTCCCGCACACAGATCGTGCGCCAATGTCTGAAGATCGCCTTTCTCCTTCTGTTGAGCACGATTATACGGACCCCAGATTTGAGGGTAAGTCTTTTTCATGCCTTCTCCTTTACATTTGAGGGCATGACTGAGTAACATGCGGCTTGTTACAGACTGCGCACGTGACTCCGGTCACGCCGTGGTTGAAAACAGGGGGCCTCCGAGTCGTGAACGCGACCAAGGGGCTCCTTCTTCTTTCGGACTAAACCTCTCGAAAATTACGCCGATTTCGCAATCGCTTCAGATTCGACCAATATCAGGTTTGTCTTTTCATTTGGTTCCTGCGAGCTCAACTCGCGAGGCGATCTGTGGACCCACAGCAACAATGCCCAGCGATAGGTTCCATCCGCATCCTTGAACCACTTGAACTTGCCGGACCGTTGCATCGCCGAGCGGAGCGAGTTATCAAGGTTCTTTAGTTGGACATCCAGACCGCCGTCCCTGAGGCCGTCAAGTACCTGTCTGTGGGTTGCAGGCTGGCCAAAGCGCAGGAGGAAGGCTTCCGCTGCTTCCACGAGCTTCATACCTCTGAAAGCATCAGCAGGAATCGAAATCCCGCGCCCTAAGTCCGTACCCAGATATTTCTGCTCATCCTCCGTAAGTGGCAGCTTCGCCGCCTTCTTAGTTAGCGCATGAAGTTGCAGACACGTTACTTTTTCGTCAGCCAGCTGCAGTAGTTGCATCTGCATCCTGAGAATCTCGTCCTCAAGTTCTTCACGCTCTTTTTCAATCTGCGCCAGGTTTTGTTCATGTTCGCGCAGGCGTGGGCCGTAA
>JACCVY010000157.1 GCA_013697915.1 Blastocatellia bacterium
CGGCACAGAGAATGCGACAGAAACTGGAACTCTATCTTGGCCCACACTTGACCGCGGGCAGAAGCGCTTCATAGAATGCGCGCGGTCTTTCTCGACGGTCGAGATAGGCTTCGGGGCGTAGCACAGCCTGGTAGTGCGCTCGGTTTGGGACCGAGAGGTCGGAGGTTCGAATCCTCTCGCCCCGACCATTTAGATCAAAACCCAGTGGCCACCAACTTTGGTGGCTTTCTTTGTTGAGAGTCAAACCGGGGACTGAGTGAACGATGTCTTCAAACCAAGCTCGCTTAAAAGCCGGGAGAGTGTTTCTCGTGGGTGGACTGACTAAATGCGAGGCGCACTATGATTGAAGTTCAAATCGATAAGTTGCTTGAGAAGTACGGCCGAACTTTCTAATGGTTGGCAAAAGAGACAGGCATCAGCCACACGACTCTATGGCGATTGAAGAAAGGCGCTCTTGGAATTAACTTCGACACGGTTCAAAAGATCTGCTGAGCTCTTGAGTGTCAGCCCGGGTACATGCTCTTGCGTCGGGACCAGAAGGGGCGGAAAAGGTGGGCAAAGACGAAAAGTGCATGGAAGTAGGTCACGTCTTCAGGCTCGCGGCTCCGGTAACTAATGTCGGGCGCGCGATTCGTCGACCTTCAATGACTCAGAACGCAAATATTTTTGAAAAACCCGCCTGAAATTGAGATTTCTTGCAGACATTGGTGCTTGAGTGTGATATATGAGTGCCTGACCAGCTTTTCAATTTAAGTTTCATCGGAGGTATCACACCAGACTATGGCGACCAAAGCCGCGACAGGCAGAAAGCGCATGACGCAGTCGGAAGTCTTCAACCATTTCGCCGAGAAAACGGGAATGAAACGTGCGCAGGTCAAGGAGTTTTTTGACGAACTCTATAACCTGGCTTCCCGCGAAGTTAAGTCCAATGGTGAATTCGTACTCCCCGGCTTCGGCAAGCTTGTGAAGTCCGAGAGGAAGGCGCGAGAAGGAAGAAATCCGGCCACGGGAGAAACAATCCAAATTCCCGCTAAGACCACCCTTAAGTTTCGCGTTGGCAAAGGCATGAAAGATACGGTCTTACCGCGGAAATAGCGTAAGACTAGCCCTCGTTAGCGAGGATAAGGCATAAGCGCCGCCCATTGGTTCATTTCAAGTGAACATGGGGCGGCGCTTTCATTTTTGCTGAGAATCGGAGAACTTTTCTATAGGCCTTTAAGAAATGTCGCGAAGTACTGTATGTGATTAGCCGTCGGTAAAGGCGCCCCTACCTTTCTGAATTGTGGAAAAAACTCTGGTAATTTACCGCTGTATCCCCTATAATCTCCGGTTTTGCTGCACCCCCAAATCGTGGCTGACGGGAAGAGCGACCTCTTCCGGGAGCGAAATTGTTTCGAATTGCAAGGGATCTGCATCCTGGGGCGCAGCAAAGGCATCTAAGATTAGCAATTGAAACTGACCGCGCGGGCGGTTTTTGGAGGGGAAACGTAATCGTGACTTTTGATAGACATTTGCCGCTGGACGAGCGGATTCTTCGGATTGATCATATTCAAGCGAGACGCTATTCGAAACTGGTTGGGGTCGCCGCGGAAATTGCTACGGAGGGAATCCTCCGTCATTTGCGCGCCTGCGATCGCATGGACGTAAACCCAGACACTTCTGCGGTTCGTGAAATCATCGACGATGCCATAAACGGCCGCAGGGTTTTTGCAGAGACGACCGAACAAACGCAAGCAGCGTAATCAGTCGTCCAACCAACTTAGAGAGATCGCCTGTTGTTTGGCGATCTCTTTATTTTGTGCCGCTGATTGACCACGCCTGTGATCCCCGTGCTAACATCCGGGCGCCAGGCATGTGCCCCTGTAGCTCAGCGGATAGAGCATCTGCCTTGTAGGAGCCTTAATGAGGAATGGTTTTTCAACGAACTCATTGAGTGGACGGCCCCATATGCGGGGACGCCCTTAGAGCCTTCGGTACTCGCAAGCTGAGTAAAAATCCGGAAGGATTGGGTAATCCGCAGGAAACCTGTTTGGTGCTATCGGAACTAAATGGGGATCCTCAGAGACTATACGGGCCGGGACTGGGATGTCCAAGATATAGTCCAGCCAGCAAACCTGTGACACAGGCGGTCAGGGAAACTTGATGCTGGAAGCTAAGCAGAGGGCCGCAGGTTCGAGTCCTGCCAGGGGCATTTTTTAATCGCGCTAGGGTTTGGCACTGATTGTGGCGGCTATAGTTCAGTCGGTTAGAACGCTTGATTGTGGATCAAGAGGTCGTGGGTTCGAGTCCCACTAGCCGCCCCACAAAACTCTTCTCAGTTCCCTTTTTCAACTTCCTTAACTCGCAGGCTATCGATTATTGATCGCTGGTGTGCGTGCCGTCCTGACGAACTCAGGGGTTGAGGCGTACTCAACTTTGCCGCATGTGCGCCGCTCAAAACAATCCGCATGGCTTCAGAATATCTTTACAAAGAAGAGCATGGCGACGGTGATCCTATATTGTGCTTGCATGGGCTCGGAGCCAATATCTTCACTTGGCGTTACTTCATCGATCCTCTCTCCAGGCACAATAAACTGATCCTCGTCGACTTGAAGGGATCCGGTAAGTCGGCAAAGCCAGAAGATGGCCACTACTCCCTACACGATCATGCCGACGCCATTTATGAACTGATCCTCAAAAACGATTGGCGAAGGCTGACATTGATCGGTAACTCTTATGGTGGCGCGCTGGCTTTACTTCTGGCTGTGCGACTTGAGGAAAGTGACCCTTCGCGACTATCGAAGTTGGTGCTGATTGATGCCGGAGCTC
>JACCVY010000164.1 GCA_013697915.1 Blastocatellia bacterium
TGAAGGTCCACATCACCAACCTCGTCGAGAAAAATCGTGCCGCGATGTGCGACTTCGAAAAGTCCCTGCTTCGATGCGGTGGCGCTGGTAAAAGCGCCTTTCTCATGCCCGAAAAGCTCGGTTTCTAGAAGCTCTCGCGAGAGGCCGGCGCAGTTCAGATCTACGAACGCTTCCTCGGCCCGGGGGCTGTTGTCATGCAGCCAGCGAGCGAGAATTCCTTTGCCAGAACCCGTTTCGCCAAGAATCAAAACTGGACTCTCAGTTGAGAGGAATTTTTTAGCTTGGTCCTCCAGTGAGCGTATTGCGGCGCTGGTTCCTATGAAGGGGTCTATCGTGTGGCGCACCTGGCGCGACTTGCTCGCCAATTGCTTGTGATGGCTTCTTTGTTTTTCAAGCAATCGTTGCAGAATCACATGGAGGGTAGGCAATTCGATAGGTTTCGTTAGGAACTGCTCTGCCCCTTCTTTCATTGCTCTCACTGCGAGGTCAATGGATCCATGAGCAGTTAGAACCAGTAAAGGTATTTCTGAATCAATCTCCTTCAGACGCGCAAGCAAGTCTAATGCGTTACCGTCAGGCAACAGGAAATCGGCGATGACGACGTCTGGTCTTGAGGTACTGAAAACGTGACGAGCTTCCTTACAGGTTTCAGCTTCTTCGATTTGATATCCGTGAAGTTCCAGGAAATCACGGATACCGAAACGGATTGCCGGCTCATCGTCGACGATTAGAATTCGATTTCTAGCCATTAGTATTCACGTCGCTCGGCAAAGGGAAGCTTGCAATCATGCACGCTCCACCTTCCGGGTTATTGCTGGCGACCAATTTACCTCCGTGCGCTTCCATGGTTTTTTGAGCTATCGCGAGGCCGAGGCCGGTCCCACCGCGACGCTTGGAGAAGAACGGCTCAAAGATCTTTGGTAGGTCCTCGTCCTGAATGCCCGGCCCCAGGTCTTTGATGGCACACTCGATCCATTCCTGACCACCTTCAGAAGTCATGTACGCTTCAACAGTCACCCGACCATTTGACGGGGAGTGCTGAATCGCATTTTCGATAAGGTTAATGAAAACTCGCGAAAGCCTGCGCCTATCAACCATAATTCGCGGCAATGCCGCGCGTACGTTATTAACGAGCATGACTTGGGCTACCTCTGCCGCCGGCAGGCAGGCTCGAATCGACCTGCTAATCATTTCCTCGAGAGATGCGGGATACACATCCCCAAGGAAGGGTTTACCGTATTCGAGCAATTCCTCCATTAGAATAGTAAGGCGTCCGATTTCAGAGCGTAGAACATCGGTATAACGCTGATACTCCACCCGATCGCTAAAGCGCTGCTCAAAGGCATCTAGAATTGATGATATACCGAAAAGCGGGTTTCTTACTTCATGGGCCACACCCGCGACGACTGATCCCAGAAGCGACATTATCTTACTCTGCCGCAGTGAATTCTCTAGTTCAGTCCTCTTGGTGATATCTTGTACAACTAGTATTACCCTGTCTCCGAATGTTCCAAAACCATTAACTAGAAAAAGCGAGATAGACCACGTCTTAGCTGTGTTCTCGTCTCTGACCTCTTCTGAAACTGGCGCGCGAGACTGGCGTATCTTTTCAATTAGCTCAACCGCCTTCTTCCAAGGCTGCCGTTCGCCCAAATCCCAAACCACTTGGCCTGCAATTCCTTCGGCCGAGTTCCCCACAATATGCTCTGCCGCCTCGTTACACCGTCTGATCCTTCCTTCTAAATCTACAATCAATACCGGAAAATCTATTGCGTCGAAGGTTTGGCGCCACTCCATTGCAGACTGTTGCACCGCCAGGTGCATGCGTTGCTGCTCTTCGTCCAGGAGCTTTCTTTCAGTAACGTCGTTAACAATAACGAGCTTGCCGTGCCGGCCGTCTAAAACAATGGGGTGTGAGGTTATCTCGACATAGATAGTTTTGTTGTCTTTGGTCTGATGTTGCGTCGAACTAATAATGTTTTGATCCACCGATTTGTCAGTCGTATTCCTTGAAGCACTTATGTCTTCCTCTGCTCCAATATCATCAATCGTCATCGAAAGGAACTCTTCTCGAGTGTAACCATACGTGTGGATTGCGGCCTCGTTTACAGTTAAAAACCCTAGAGTTTCTTCATCATAAACCCAAATCGGTTGTGGCGTGGATTCAAACAGCAAGCGATATCTTTCCTCAGAATCGCGGAGCGCTAGTTCGACCTCCTTCCTCTCGGTAACGTCACGAGCTAAACCGCGAAACCCCACTACTTCGTCAAGTCGGTCTCGGATCGGCGAGATCGTTAAGTCAAGCCATCGCTCGTCACCAGAGGCCCGTCTCGCTTTGAATTGATGTCTAAACTCTTGGAGGTTTTCAGGATCATTGACGTAGGTTGCGAACCCGTTACTACTGGGATCAAGACCGAGTAAACCGAAAACTGAATAGAGTGATTCTCCAAGAACTTCCTGCGAATCACGCCCGACAAATCTGGAACCGGCAATATTCAGACTGGTTACTCGTCCGGACAAATCTTGTGTGAAAATCATATCGCTGGCTTGTTCGACCAAGTCCCGATAGTTAGTTTCCAACCGCGCACGCTCGAGCAACCGCGCCACCTTTGCCACAAGCCGTGGCGCATCAAAGGGGACCTCCAGATAGTCATCTGCTCCCGCACGAAGCCCTTCGACAACACTTTCAGTATCGTTCTGTAATGCGCTAACCAGCAGAATGGGTACTGAGCGCAGCTCGTTGTCACTACGAAGCAATCGGCAGAACTCCAGGCCGTTTAAGCCGGGCATACAAACGTCGCTAATTACCAAATCAGGCGGTTGTTGCTTCGCTAAATCGAAAGCTTCGAGCCCGCCCTCCGAAGTGACTACAAAGTAGCCCGCCTTTCGCAAAAGGCTACCCATCAGGAGTAATTGCTCGGGTAGGTCGTTGACGATCAGTATCCAGTCGTCTTCCCGTCCTTTTGAGATTTGTGTCGCAGACATATAACCTACTCTATCCGGTATGGGTCGGCTACGCGATGGCATTCGCGCTCGCGTTCGAATGGCGGCAAAGAAATCCGCTCTTTTTTGAAGGGGGATTCAAAATCGAGCGTCTGTTCTAAGTATAACACTTCTGCTACTGCCAGAAACCTCGCATCTCTGGCATGCATGCCGGTGAAGACGAAAGGTATTCCTTAACCCGACGTCATCTATAGGCGTGGTTCCTGGGTGCAATAGCCGACAAAACTAACTGCAGGTGAGGTGCAAGAGAGGTTACCGAATCAGAAAGAAGGGAATAGTCCTAAAGTCTGGGGTTGACTCCAACTTTCGCGGCGTAGCCAGAAAGACCGAGAGGCGGGCTTTTGCCGGCCTCTCAAGGTGGAGGGGCAGTAAGCTTCCCCAACGGTGACTCTTCACACCAGCGAGTGAAACGCGTCCGCATCAAGTACCATCTTCTACAATAACTGCCCATAAAAGACTCCTTGCAGGAATCACCGCAACTCGCGCAGTTACTTGTAGCTGTGGGAGTTACGAATATCAGATGCGACGTTTTCGCTGTCCTATTTCCCCACACTGAAACCAGTAGTGCATTAATCGTTTTCCAAGTCTAGAGTCGACAGTTATTGGTGTGGCATCAACACCGCAATCATATTCATTTAGGATTTCGGCGACCATTCTTATGACCTTTCAGGAACTTGAACAAATTGAAGAACGCGCACGTCGTGGGATGCCCATTGATTCTGAGGTCATACTGCTCTTGACGGCTTACCTCCGGAACGTCTTACAGGCAAAAATAAATGCCGAAGCGGTTGCTTCCGAGGCACTCAAGCAGGCCGGTCTGAAGTCACGGTATTACACGCCTGAGACTCGAGTCGCACGCCTTAGCGAATACAAGTTGAAACGCTAACGGAGTAATAACTGGCGTGCATGAAACCAAGCCGTTTTTTATTTTGCTGATTGTCTAACTGGAAATCAAAAGGGCTGCAACGCCAAAAGCGCTGCAGCTCAAATGAACCTGCACAAAAATTCCAGAAGTAGTTTCCTAAACTGCGATCTCGTTTTCCTCGCCCACCAGCACGAGTTCTTTCACACGCAGGCGCAATGCTCCTTCAAATCTCCTCGCTTCTTCAACCTCAGAGAATGAAAGCGCACGCAGCTCGGTTTCGATCCGGCGGCGATAATCCGAAACCAGTGAATCTGAAACTCCCAGGACGGCTGCCACCTCCAACTGGGTAGATTGTGTTGGACTCAAATAGCAATGCCATAACACGCCAAGGATGCGGTTGTACTGTTTGATCTTGCCGCGGACTGTGTCATGCAAGTTGTCGAGGAAGTGATCGACAAATCCTGCTGCTTCGTTTTCCGATTCGCGTCTCAACAGTCCCTGTTCGGGATCTTCGCGCTTGTCGACTGGCTCGAAATGATTGCCTTCGCCATCATTGTCGTCGCCATCCAACGGCACCAGATAGATGTCCATCACTGGGAGTCGAGACATCACCAGGCTTCTGAGAGTACGCACGTCAACCGGCGAATCAACTGCGTCCAGCACGGAAACGATCAAGTCTTCGAGATCCGAATTACTTATGACAACTTGCGAGTCACCTGTGCAACCAACCATGCGCGTGTCGCGGGCGCGCACCGGAATGATGTGAACGCGTTGCTCGACGTCGTGCGAGTCGCGGCGGCGTTTGCCGTCGGCCCATTCACTAAGACCGTACACGCGGTCCGCGAGACGGCGGTGCGGTTCATCGCCAGTGCCACTGGTGTCGAAACGACGAAAATTTGAACTCGACTGAATGAGCGTGGAAATGCGTCGGGCCAGACGATAACTTTCGGGATGACGTTTCCGCAGTTCAGCGGTCAGCAGGTTGGTGAGTTCTATCTGTCCAATTTCACACTCGATTTCGTAGTCGGTCATCTCGGTATCGAGATAATGCTCAAATCGGTTCTTACTGAGGAGTTGAACGAACAGCTCCTGAGTTAGATCTGTGTAGGCGCTGCTGGCACCCTCTTCAACAAGCAGGCCCGCACTACGCGACGCCCTCACCAGAGGATGGTGAGAAACGATGCGATGCAGTTCTGACCACAGCCGGCTTACATCCGAGCACCGGAGACTTTCGACCCATTTGCCACTCTTTGCCATTCGCTCAGCAGTGCGTTTCGCACGGAGCGAGGTCGGCGCCGGACTGGCGGGAGTCAACTCAATTTCTTTTGCTACTTCGCGACTTAGAGATTTCACGACAATTTTTTTCAACTATGGATGGGACTTCAGATTTTTGGAGGGAGCTTTTCGACTTAAGTGCAGAACTTGCTTATGCAAAAGAGTTGTCGCGTGTCCGGGAATGCCGCGACAGTGCAACTGAGATAAAGGGGTAAGGCGGTGGAAAGTTCTTTACGGGTAAAGAATCTTCGCTAACGAATCGGGGCTGGTCTGTTGGTCATTGGTTTTTGGTTTTTGCCCGGGTATTCCTGAGAAAACAAGCGGGCTGGCCCTGGAACGAGGGTCAAAGAGCAGGAGCTCTCTGACTTGACGACGAGCATCTTAGCAACAATCCTTCGATTGAGCAACAAGTTTTTACATTTCCGGCAAGTTATTGATTCCAGACTACAAAAGCGGCGGGAGAAACAAGAAAGTTGTGGAATGCAAACCCGATTAGGTCTATAAAGTCAGTGAACAAGCGGATGACTTTGCGGCGTTGCGGTCGAGGTTTAGCGAGCTAAATTTGCCTCCTTGCTTTCCTCGGTAAGATCGTTAAATTTTGTGCTTGCAAAACTGCTCTCAGTGAAATCTCTACCCGGGTAGACCAGGGGCAAATAGATGAATTCTTCAACCGTAAAGTCTTTCAGCAAAAAGCTGGCTTGCCCTTCGTCAAATCTTCTTCTTTCATTCAGCTCGCAAACGCTCGCGCCTGAGATCAACTTACTGGTGAAGCATCACCTTGCCGCCTGCGACTTTTGCTATTGCGAGATACCGCTCCTGTCGTTTTACACCACACCGCTTAAAGGCGAAACGCGAACACCCGAACTTCCAATCAACCTCAGAGCGCT
>JACCVY010000171.1 GCA_013697915.1 Blastocatellia bacterium
ACGAAGTATCTTCTCAATAATCCGGGGGAGAGGTTATGAGGAGTCCCAGGATGCACCGAGATTGAGCGCCTGCGCCTTTTCCTTGATTAACTCGGCCAGAGACGGCACTCGGTTGGCGCCGGTCACGCGGTCCTGCACATACTGGTAGAAACTCACCCCCAGTTTCTTGGTGGTGCTCACCAAGGTATGGAAGGTATCCCAAGCCTGCTTGCCCGCCGGCGTTCGGGGGCCGAAGCTGACATCCCGTTTGCGCACGCGCAGCCGCGCTCCCAATTCGGCCGGATTGTTGTGCAGCGGAATCTCCGGATGCGTGAGCACCTGCAACAGCGCCTCTTTTTTGGCTTGGGTCAGAGCAATCCGGTGGTCGAGTGCCTGATAGCCCGTCACCGTGGAAAACAGTTCATCGAATTGCTCCGCCAAGCGGCCCGCCTCGACCGCAATGGGCTGGCTTCGATAGTGGAGCAGTTTTCCGTACAAGCCCCAATAGCGCTGGAGGAAGCCGTCGAGTAATTCTTGGTGGTAGGGGAGCAACGGCTCCAATTGCTTGTAGTGGCGTCCCTCGTGAATCCAGCACAGGGCCCGTTGCTCGGTCACCCCTTTGAACTGGGAGGCATCATCGCACAGCAGCAGGCGCACCACCGGAAATCCCACTTCGGCCTGGTAGGCGGCGATGGCCCCCGCCTGCAGGATCTGGTGACGTTGGGGCTGACCCAAAGCCGGCCGATACTGCTCCAGCCACCCGCTGACTTCCGCCTCACTGAGATCCTGGTCGGGTGGCAAAGAGCGCAGGCAACCCCTCAGGGCTGGGGACAGACCTGCTTGTTGCAACCACTCATCGGCTTGCTCATTGAAGCGGAAGGTGCGCGGCCGCAGACCTCTTAACACATCCACGATGCTGAGCCGCTCTTTCTTCTCGGTGGTGAAATAAGCCGTGTAGAGCGGGTTGCAGACAATGTGACATTGCTGATTCTGGCCGTTGACGCGCGTGCCGGTCTCATCCAGGTGCTGCCAGGGGCTGCTGCGGAGTCCGGCTTCATAGACGGCGGCTTTTTCCCGCTGAAACGGCTCGGACGCTCGGCTCAGCCACTGCGACAACTCTCCGGCCGAAAGCTGAATCCCGATATGCGCGAACCAGTCCACAATCTTCGGCTGCGACATATTACTGGCATAATAAAACACTAGGGCTAGGGCTTTGACCCCGGGCCCATAGGTGCCTTGGTAGCCAGCCGGTAAGGGCGCAAGGTAGGTCTTCCCCTCGGCGCGGGAATAGTATTTCTCCTTCAGGAACCGGACATTGTCGATCTCAATCTTCACATCCTGCACTACCGTCGTTTCGTATCCCTTGAACTCGGCATCGGGCGGCAGCTGGGCCGGGTCCACCCGCAGCACTTCTTCCCGGCTCACCTCGATCTGCTCCAGCTTGCTGCGCTTGTGCCGCGGCTTGGGTTGGCGGCGCTCCTTCTCGGAAGAATGGGAGGCGGTCGTGCTGCCGCTGGGCAACGGGTTGGGCGGAAGGGGCGGCTGGCCCCGCCCGCCTTTCAGCCGCTCGATCTCCTCCCGCAAGCCTTGGTTTTCCTCCCGCAAGTGGCGGTTTTCCAACTTCAGTTCTTCCACCAGATTCAGCACGAGCAGGATGGCCCGGCGGGAGCCTTCATCGGTGACAGCTTTCAGATCCAATTCTTCCAGCCGGCGCCGGTATTCTTCCCAATTGGTTTCTGGCGTTTTCATCCGCTTCAGCATGCCCGAAATGAATGCTTTTTGCCAGCACAAAATGAACAAAATGATTAATTCATCTTAGCTTGCCCCGAAATATTGAGAAGATGCATTGAGAAGTCGGCTCAAACCCTGGCCACGCGGATGGCGGGGCTCCTCCACTCGCGGATTGACGAAACCGTTCTGGCACCTCTCCACCAACAGCTGAGTGATCTCGCGGTGGCAAACCACGTTTTGGACCAGGCTATCGAAAAAAGCAAAACGGCAGCCGCCGGAATGCAAAAGCATGCAGCCGTGGCGCGTCGGATCCACCTGGGCGGCTATGCCCTGGCCTCGCTGGTCATCGCCATCGTTC
>JACCVY010000225.1 GCA_013697915.1 Blastocatellia bacterium
TAGGCGGCTTCTTCTACATCTTTCGCGACGGCTTCGGCGACGCGTTTGTCGAAGACTGAGGGGATGATGTATTCGGGATGGAGTTCGGCGGGGGTAATGATGTTGGCAATTGCATTCGCGGCGGCGAGTTTCATCTCTTCATTGATGGTGCGCGCGCGGCAGGCGAGCGCGCCGCGAAAAATTCCGGGGAAACAAAGCACATTGTTGATCTGGTTCGGATAGTCAGAACGGCCGGTGGCCATCACCGCCACGTAAGGCGCGGCGTCTTCCGGCATGATCTCCGGCGTCGGGTTGGCCATCGCAAACACAATCGGCTTCTCAGCCATCAGCTTGAGATCGTCCTCATTGATTACACCGGGCACTGACAGACCAAGAAAGACATCGGCGCCTTTGATTATGTCGTGAACAGTTCCCTGCTCTTCGTTTGGATTCGTGTTCTGCGCGTACCAGTCTTTCACCCAGTTCATATGTTCCTTGCGGCCGCGATAGATCGCGCCGTGCTGATCGCAGCCAATAATGTTGGTTACGCCAGCGTGCATAACGATTTTCGTGCAGGCAACACCGGCGGCGCCCACGCCGCTGACTACAACTTTGATCTCGCTCATTTCTTTACCGACGATCTTCAGCGCGTTGATTAAAGCCGCGAGCACGACCACCGAGGTGCCGTGCTGATCATCGTGAAAAACGGGAATGTCGAGTTCTTCTTTGAGTCGCTCCTCAATCTCGAAACAACGCGGCGCGGAAATGTCTTCGAGGTTGATGCCGCCGAACGCAGTGGCAATGTTTTTCACAGTGCGCACGATTTCATCCGGATCCTTCGTGCCCAAGCAAATCGGAAAAGCATCGACGCCGCCAAATTCCTTGAACAGCATCGCCTTGCCTTCCATCACCGGCAAGGCAGCGGCTGGGCCAATGTCGCCCAGACCGAGCACCGCAGTGCCGTCGGTAACGATGGCGACGCAGTTCTTTTTGATTGTTAGCGTGAAAACTTTTTCCGGGTCTTCCTGGATAGCCTGGCAGACGCGCGCGACGCCGGGCGTGTAGGCCATCGACAAATCCGCGCGCGTCTTCAAGGGCATCTTGGAGACGACTTCGATCTTGCCGCCGAGGTGCATGAGGAAGGTGCGATCGGAAGTTTGCAGGACCTCGATGCCGTCAATGTCTTTGACGGCATTGACGATTTTTTCTTCGTGTTCACTCGAGACGGTGTTGACGGTGATGTCGCGGATAATGTAGTCGCGGCCAACACTCACGATATCAATCGCGCCAATGTCGCCGCCGGCGCGGCCGATGGCGGTGGTGACTTCGCCGAGCGTGCCGGCGCGCGAAGAGAGTTTGACGCGAATCGTCAGGCTGTAACTGTCGCTAGGTGCTCGTTCCATTGTTCGTAAATCGTGAATCGTAAATCGTAAATAGTCAAAAGGCGCGTTGCGGCTCAGCCGCTTTCCCGTGCGGTAAGCCTATGGCCTACCGGGCAAACTTGCCCCTGTTCGAGGCTACGCCTCCTCTTTGCTATTACATGACGAGACGAACCGGGAGGCATAGCCTCAAGCAAGAGAGAGAGATATTTCCGGTAAGCCGTAGGCTTGCCGCACGGAAAGCGGCAGAGCCGCCACACCCTCCCGGGCAAGGTGTACACCCCAAACTAACAGTTTGCTTTACGTCTTTTTCAACGCAGTCTTAATTTCGGTGACGAGTTTGGGATCGAGGCCACGATCGGCGGCGAGTTTTAGGGAATAAAGGCCGAGCAGTTTGTAAATCTCGAGAGCTTCAGCGAGTTGTTTGGGAGCCAGTGCTTTCAGGTGTCGCCGGACGGTTGCGACGTCGCCGCGAGCGAAGGTTCCGGTTAAGGCTTTTTCAGGCGAGGTCTGTTTCAAGTTGTTCACCGTGCTTTGCACGAGTGGAGTCAGGACCTTCTGAGCTTCTTTGGGTTTGAGACCGCACGACACCAGCATCTGAACGGCAAGATCAAACATCGCGACCAGATGCGGCGAGGCCATCACCGCGGCGGCGTGATAAAGAGCTTTGCTTTCCGGCTTAATTGTAAATGCAGTTCCATTCAGGTCGCGCACGATTGACTTTGCGAACCGCGTCGCGACGCCGTCGCCTTCAACACAGTAAAAGGCGCCGTGTAGTGCTTCGGCACCGGCGCGAGGGTCGCTGATGGAAACCAAAGGATGAAGTGAGCCGGTATGAAACCCGCGTTGTGCGAGTGGCGCCAGGACTTCCGAAGAAAGTGCGCCACTGGTGTGCAGAAAAGCGCCGCGATGGCGCGCGCTGCGTCGGAGCTTCGCAAAGCTTCGCGCCACATCTGCAATGACGTCGTCAGGCGTGGTTATCAGAACGAGGTCGCTGGGCGGCAGTTGTTCAAGTTGATCGGCGCCGAGGGCGAGAGTTTGCGAAGGCAGATTGGCAAGCGCGATCGCTTTGCGAGCATGTGCGGCGCGGCGGGCCGCGACAGCGCGAATCGGGTAAGCCTTCGACGTTAGAGCGATCGCCAGAGCAGTACCCAAACGCCCGGCGCCGATGATTGAGATTGCGGGTTTGGGTTTTGCCATGATGTCTGCCACCCAGTCACTTGAGGGGAACCGGAGAAGAGCGGGAGCAAGGCGGGGTCCCCAGCCGGGCAGCCCGGCTGGGGTGCTAATCCCACCTTCCCAACCTCGAGACTCCCAATCAAGTCGCGGTACTGGATGCACTCAAATGCAGTAAGCACCAAATCGCCAGGTTTTTAGGCTTTTACGAGCGCAGGCATTATAATGGCCGCGTTCCCGCTTATGCCAAAGCCGGCTTCGAACCGGGCTCAATTAAGATTGACAGGCAAGGATGCCTGTTCCGTGCCGAGGCGACCTTTAGAGTTTCCCCAATTACCGGCAACCATTTACCGGAAACTAGGCGCAACCATGCGGCCAGAATGGGGCATCATAGACTGCGCGTTTGAAAATAGCTAAACAGCTTCCGAACACCTGCGCATTTCGTTGGTCGCGCAGAACCCCTCAATCCGTGGCGCCTGGAAAGTTTTTTCCCCGGAGTCCTTTCGGCCCGTTTGTTTTGTAGTCTCTGGAGGTTTTTCAAGATGATCAGCATCTCCCGCTTTACTACCGCGTTTATTCTCGTTTCCGCCATAATCCTAAGTTCAATTGCCGGTTTCGCGCAGACAACTCAGACAATTCCAGCGACTGACAAAACTGCCGGCACTAAACAGTCGCAGGATCAAAGCGCGCCCGCCACTACGGCGAAGAACGACGCGAAGAACGAGATAAAGGCGCCGCCACCGCTGCCGGCGAAATCCAATCAGCCGCTTTCAGTGAACGACGACCCGAACATGATCGGGAAGCGCAACATTAACAAAGGCATCATCGCCAAGATGAGCGGCTCGACGGAAAAGGAAGTGCGGATGGGTCGGGAGCTGGCAGCGGAAGTGGATCGCCAGGCAAAGTTCATCGACGATCCGGTGATTACCGAGTACGTCAACCGCGTCGGACAAAACATCGTGTTGCACTCGGACGCGAAGGTTCCGTTTACGATCAAAGTGATCGATTCCGATGAAGTTAACGCTTTCGCGTTGCCGGGCGGATTTTTCTACGTCAACAAGGGTTTGCTCCTGGCGGCGGACAACGAGGCTGAAGTTGCTGGCGTGATGGCCCATGAAATCGGTCACGTGGCCGCGCGGCACGCGCTTGAGAATCAGACCAAATCCAACATTCTGCAATACCTGGCGATGGGCGGATCGATTTTTCTCGGGGGCATTCCCGGGATGATTTATCAGAACACTGCGGGGCTCGGATTGTTGGGCATCTTCATGAAGTTCAGTCGCAGCGCGGAAGAAGAAGCGGACAGGCTTGGCGTTCAGTACATGTGGGCCGCTGGTTACGATCCGACGGCAATGGCGACCATGTTTGAAAAGCTGGAAGCGAAAAACAAAAAGAAGCCGGGCATTATCGCGAAGGCTTTCTCCACGCATCCTGCTCCGCCCGGTCGACGCGCGTCGGCGCTGTCGTTGGCCGCGCGTTTTCCCGAGCATGAAGAGTATGTGATCAGCACTTCGGAATTTCAGCGTGTGAAGGCAAAGCTGTTGCGGCTTTCAAATGCAAGGGCCTCAACTGCGGGAGCGTTGCCAAGCGGAGACGATGGCGCGCCCGGGCGTCCGACTCTTAAACGGCGCCAGCCCACGCCTGACGATCCGGCTACGAATCCGGACGGCAGCGAGCAGAAGCCGGCAAAACAAGAGCCACCGAAGTTGAAGCGGAATGACAGTACGACCACGCCTCCTCCGCAACCGTAGCGGGCGAAAGGCAGTAAAGGAAAAGGCTCCTGGGCATCGACGCCCGGGAGCCTTTTCTTTGGATAGCGACAAGAAGTTCAGAGTCCAACCTTTAGGTTGCCCGGTTGCGTAAGAGCAAGCTAAAGCTTGGACTCTGAACTGCTTGAGTGGTTGCGAAAGACAAGCTAAAGCTTGGACTCTGAACCGCTTGAGTGACGCGGGCTCCAGTGGCCTCGCCTTGACACTCTTTTTGCCGTTCGGTATTCTAACCGTTCGCGTTTTATTCACTGAAAACAGAGATAGTTAACCATGTCAACATACTTTCCCAGCGGCAAGGATCTCGCTGGACAACGAAAATGGTACGTAGTGGATGCGGCGGGTCAAACCGTCGGGCATTTGGCATCCGAAATCGCCTCCATTCTGTCAGGTAAGCGCAGTCCGCGCTGGACCCCGTTCATGGATATGGGCGACCACGTGATTGTGATCAATGCGCGCAAGGCAGTGTTAAAGGGCGCGAAGGCGCAACAGAAACTGTATCGCCATCACACGCTGTATCCCGGCGGCTTGCGCGAGGTGACTGCCGAGGAGATGTTTGCTAAGCGGCCGGACCGAGTGATTAGTCTCGCCGTCCAGGGCATGCTGCCGAAGACCAAACTCGGCAAAGCGATGGCGAAGAAATTAAAAGTTTACGCCGACGCCGATCACCCGCACACCGCCCAACGCCCCGAAGTTCACACGCTCACCACCCGATAACAAACGAGAGTTTATAAAGAGGACGAGATATAGCTGTGGCTGATATTCAATACTACGGAACCGGACGACGAAAGACCTCGACTGCGCGGGTCTATCTGCGCGCCGGCGACGGCGCAGTGAAGATTAATCGCAAACCATTTGAGCAATACTTTCCCAACGAGACGTTGCGCATGATCATTCGCCAACCTTTGCAGTTGACGGAAACAACAGGCAAGTTTGACCTGCTGGTCAACGTCAAGGGTGGCGGCCCGGCCGGTCAGGCGGGCGCAATTCGTCACGGCATTACGCGAGCGCTGATGGAATACAACAGCGATCTGCGACCGGCTTTGAAAGAGGCCGGACTGGTCACTCGGGATCCGCGCATCAAAGAACGCAAGAAGTATGGACAGAAAGGCGCTCGCAAGCGCTTCCAGTTCTCGAAACGCTAAGAAATTCGGATGTCGAATTTCGGAATTCGAATTTGAAATCCGCCCCGTTCGGCAATTTGATTTGTTCGTTGCTTAGTAGAAATTCGAAATCCGCATTCCGAATTCCAAAATTCTAAGTCCATTGCCACAACTCGGATTGGTTGTCCTTGAAAATCAAGGACCCACAGTTGCGGCGAGTACATTAAACCAGTTCATCACAAAGGAGATTACGGTTTGGTTTCGGTTACGATGAAAGAATTGCTGGAGGCTGGCGTGCATTTCGGCCACCAGGTACGGCGCTGGAATCCGAAGATGAAGGAATACATCTTTGGCGAGCGCAACGGCATTTACATTATTGATCTGCAAAAGACGCAGCGCATGTTTCGCGACGCGATCACATTTGTGACGAATGCCATCGCGGAAGACAAAGGCAAGACGGTGCTCTTTGTCGGCACTAAGCGCCAGGCCCAGGAGGCGGTGCGCGAGGAAGCCGAACGCTGTGGTCAGTATCACGTCAACCAACGCTGGCTCGGCGGCCTGCTGACAAACTTCCAAACAGTTCAAAAGTCGATCAAACGCCTCAAAGATCTCGAAGCGATGCAAACGGACGGGCGCTACGAGAAGCTGACCAAGAAGGAACGCATCAAGCTGGATCGCGAACGCGAAAGTCTGAATAAGAACCTATCGGGTATTAAGTCGATGAATCGGCTGCCTGACATAGTTTTTATTATTGACGTGCGCAAGGAAGAAATTGCGGTTGCCGAAGCGAACCGTTTGGGAATCCCAATCGTCGCGGTGGTAGACACCAACTGCTCACCTGAAGGAATCGACTACGTCATCCCCGGCAACGACGATGCGCTGCGCGCGGTGCGCCTGTTCGCTTCCCGTATTGCCGATGCGATCGTCGAAGGTCAACAGATAGCTACCGAAGGCGGCGTGGTCGAGCAAACCGGAGAAGAAACCGCGGGCGCTGAAGCAGCGACCAGCAAAACAGCGGAGCAAGGTTCCGAAGCGACTACCGCGGAGACAGCAGAAGAGGCAGCGCCCGAAGCCGCTGAGGCGGTTGAAACTACCGTAGCTCCCGCAGTGCCGGAACAACCTGATGCCGATGCGCCAGTCGATGCCAACGCAGAATCAGTAGTCGCCGCAAGCTGACGACGAGATTTAATTTTTTACTTAACGGCGAGCGCAGCCTTCAAAGCGGGACTCCCGCCGGGCTGCGTTTTTTGTTGAAAGTAGCGGAGACTTCAGTCTGGGCTGCTCGGAAACGATGACGACAGACGAAGGAAATCTGAACAAGTTGTTGAAGTGCTTGGTTTTTTCCCCTCCCTTTGGGAGGGGTTAGGGGTAGGGTGCGAAGCTTAACGCGCACCAAGCCCTCTCCCCAACCCTCTCCCAAAGGGAGAGGGAGAAAGACTTCAAATTTTCAAAGTTCGTCGGGTAGAAAAATAAATCGGAGACATTTGAAATCATGGCAGACATAACAGCAGCTGCAGTCAAGCAACTGCGCGAAAAAACAGGCGCGGGCATGATGGAGTGCAAAAACGCGCTGGTAGAGGCTGAGGGTAATGAAGAGCGCGCGGTCGACATTCTGCGCAAGCGCGGCTTGGCATCCGCCAAGAAACGCGAAGGTCGCATTGCTGCCGAAGGCATTGTCGGTTCATATATTCATATGGGCGGCAAGGTCGGCGTGTTGGTGGAAGTCAACTGTGAAACGGATTTCGTGGCGCGTGGCGACGAGTTCCAGCAGTTGGTTAAAGATATTGCGATGCACGTTGCGGCAGCCGAGCCGCGTTATGTGTCGCGCGAAGATGTGGCCGCGGCTGATCTCGAAAAGGAAAAGGAGATTGCTCGCGCCCAAGCTAAGAATGATCCAAAGAACGCAACCAAGCCCGACCAGGTTATCGATAAGATCGTCGAAGGCCGTCTCAATAAGTTTTATGAAGAGTCGGTCCTGCTGGACCAGCCTTTCGTCAAAGATGCGGCAAAGACTGTTGCTGAGCTGGTAACAGAAAAGGTTGCCAAAACCGGCGAGAAGATTACAATTCGGCGGTTTACTCGCTACAAGATGGGCGAAGGTTTGGAGCGGCGCGATGAAGACTTTGGCAGCGAAGTAGCATCGTTGGTGAGTTAGGGCGAAAGTGCTGAGTACTGAGTGCTGAGTGTTGAGTGCGGACGCAAGGTCTCGCAAAGATCGCACAGAAGACTTATCGATACATGAGTGCCACGCAATCTAATTCCGACAAGCCCGCGCTTACTTATAAGCGCGTTCTGTTGAAGATTTCAGGCGAAGCCCTGATGGGCGAGCAGAATTATGGCATTGACGTCGACGTCGCCCGCATGGTCGCCGAGCAACTCAAGGCCGTGCATGAAATGGGCGTCCAGATAGCGGTCGTAGTTGGCGGCGGTAACATTTTTCGCGGCGTTTCCAAAAGCGCGGGCAACATGGACCGGTCAGCCGCTGACTACATCGGCATGCTGGCCACGGTAATGAATGCGGTCGTGTTGCAGGACGCACTCGAGAAGGTTGAGGTGCAGACGCGCGTGATGTCGGCCATCGACATCCCGCAGTTGGCTGAGCCTTTCATCCGCAGACGCGCCGTTCGGCATCTTGAAAAAGCTCGGGTCGTAATTTTCGCTGCCGGCACCGGCAATCCTTATTTCACGACCGACTCTGCGGCAGCGTTGCGGGCACTGGAGATCAAAGCCGACATCATTCTGAAAGCAACCAAGGTCGAGGGCATCTACTCGGCTGATCCGATGTTGGACTCGACTGCTACGCGTTACGATTGCATAACCTATCAGGAAGTGCTCGAACGGCAGTTGAAGGTGATGGATGCTTCCGCAATCTCGCTTTGCATGGACAACAATCTGCCGATCATAGTTTTCAACATGCGCCAGCCGGGCAACATCACGCGCGTTTTATCCGGCGAGGCGGGCGTCGGCACGCGAGTATCAGTGAACAAATAGTTTCGGGTTCCGAGTCTCGAGTTTCGAGTTTTTCTTGCGGAATTTCGGCTTTAGGTTAGGTGTTTATGGGGTTTTGGAGCATGGCCTTCGGCCCAACTCGAAACTTGAAACTCGAAACTCGAAACTTACTGGAGTAAGTCATGAGCGAAAAAGACGTCATCAAAGATACCAGGCCGCGCATGGACACGGTCATGGAAGATTTTCGTCGCAAACTGTCAACCGTGCGCACCGGCCGCGCCGCCATTAGTCTGCTCGACTCGGTGATGGTCGATTACTACGGCACGATGACGCCGCTGAACCAGATGGCCTCGGTGCACGCGCCGGAGCCGCAGACGCTAACCGTGCAACCATGGGACCAGACTCAGGTGACGGCAATTGAAAAAGCAATACGCGCTTCTGATCTGGGTCTGAATCCATCAAACGACGGGAAGCTGGTGCGCATTCCTATTCCACCGCTGACAGAAGAACGCCGCAAGCAGCTTGCCAAACAAGTCCACGAGATTGCTGAAGATCACCGCACCGCCGTCCGTAACATTCGCCGTGACGCCAACGAACGTCTGAAGAAGATGCTGAAAGACAAACAGATCTCGGAAGACAACGAACGTGATGGCTTGGAAGAAGTGCAGAAACTAACCAACAGCTACATCGGCAAAATCGACGATCTCACCAAGTCGAAAGAGATCGAAATCACCAACGTGTAAGACCGGCATTCCTACCTGTCCTTTTTTTACTCTTTACGTTGACTCAAACCAGCGAATCTGCCTATCATTCGCCCACCTCGCCGTAGCATCGTCTTGAACCGAGTTCCCTCTAAACTCGAAACCCGGAACTCGAAACTCGAAACTTTTGATAGGGCTGGTCCTCTGAGCCTGCTACCAACGCATGTAAGAGTTCATAGCATCAATGAGAGCACTTGATGCTCACTCGTTTGGTCCTAACTTGAAGTCGTTTCGTGAAGTCTGGAGGCAGTTCATGGGGCGAATGATGTCTTTCTTGCTTGGTCCCGTATTTGTTATTGCGCTAATTTTCGTTGTCATGGCGATTCTGTTGAGCTTCGTCGTCGCCGATATGAAAAGCGGCCAGCCGGCAATCGTTCACTTGAAATCAGGCGTCGCTGATGGCGTTGATCGTGATGGAGTGGTGACCAAGTCCGACAAATATCTGACGGTGAACTCAGCTGCTCACGGCAAAGAGGTTTTTGGCTGGGAGCAAATTCAATTTATCTCCGAGAAAGATATTTCCACCTCAAGACGGTTGGATCGGATAGTGGATTTGATCGATCTTCTGTCGAAGTTTGGTTTGCTGGCCACCGTGCTCTTCTTTATGGTGGGCCTTTACCAGTATGGGCAAACGCAGAAATGGGAGCGGGAGAAGTTTTTGGCGTCAGCGATTAAGGAATTCGTCGGGGTCAAAAGCGTTCGCAACGCTAGATTGATGCTCGATTCGTTAGCTCTTTATGAAGAAGGACGAATGATTGACCTTATACCTCAGGAGGAAAAGGCGAAGGATCAGACCGTATTTGTAAACAACTATGAGATCTTCGGAGCCCTAACAACTAATCCTCATGAAGATCTCGATAAAGAGGACCTGCGTGCCGTCGCCATACGTGATTGCTTCGATGGTTTTTTGAGTTACCTGGTAACCTTCGATCACTACATCGAGCAAGGGCTAATCACGAAAGATGCCCTCTCGGCGCATATTGGGTATTGGATCGATCTGCTCGGACCGACCAGTTCGCTGGATCCGATCTTTAGGCGGCGAGTTCTTGCCTATGCAGAGGCTTACGAAATGACCGGGGTTGCGGACCTAATACGCAAATACAATAAGCCTCCGCTCTGGAAAAGAATTCTCGGTTGATAAATCACTACGAAGCTACCGGCGGGACTGACCAGGGTATGACTTGAATGCAAGCAAGGCCTTGGTTTAGTTCGGCATTGCGAAAACGTCGTCGCCGATTGGCTGATTGATCTTCACGTCTTTGACTTTGTACTCGGCAAAGAAGGCGCCCTGCGGCATCTCCAAACGTTGCGTAAACTCAAACGCGACCAGCACCCCATCAACTTCCTTCATTTTCTTGTTCTCGGTCCCAAACTTGTAACCATTGTACGGAATCAAGAACTTCACCACGCGGCCAGTGGCGGTGTCGATATAAAAATTCGTCAAGTTACCGTCAGCGTCCGCAATGCTAAACCCGCGCAGTTTCTTCTCGTCGGGAATTGCCGTCACTACATAGCCGGGCTGATCAAATTTGGTTAGTAAAGGCAAACCGAATTTACTTGCCGGCGGCAATTCAACCCCCGGAAGCGAACTGTAATTTCGCTGCCCATCGTAAATTGTTTTGAAGCTCACCGCCGGTCGCGCGTCTATCTCGACTCGCACCTTGTCACCCGCAAGAACAATAATAAAGCCGCCTGGAATCGACTGCGTCGAGTTGGGCGCATAGAGATCGACCGATCCGCGCAGGACCATGCTCTTTAAGGTTTTGAATTTTTCGCCACCTTGCGCCGTCAGCGCTGCGCGCGCCAGGTCCGTTGCAGAAGTGGAACTCGTGATCGCCACGGCGGGGGCTGCGGCAATAGTGTCAACGGCTTTCACATTGGTCGCTGTTTGCGCGTGAACAGACACTGCGGCGACAAACGCCATCGCGAGGATCGAAATTGTTGGAGAAAAAATTCTCTTCATGAAGGTAATCCTTTTTTAAGTTGCCACCACCCCACACGGGCTGCCCGCGTGGGGACCCCGGCAGATCCAATTGCCCGACGCGACATTATCGTGCGTTCTGATTTGACTGATTTAGAAGTTGAAGCGGATTTGAGCTGTGACTTTCCTATTGCCCGTGCCAATACCACCACCACCGCCGCCACCGCCACTGCCGGGACCAAACCCACCGAACCCGCCGCTAAGTGCGAGGCTCTGGCCAAAGAACGGCGAAGACAGGTTGCCGACTGGCGGCACGAGGTTGACGTGATTGAACAAGTTTTGAAAGTTCAATGAAAACTGCATGCTGTATCGCTTGGCTTCAGCTCCCCCGCCACTCGGTGGACCACCGATACCACCGCGACCACCGCCGCCACTTCCACCTCCACCGCCGCCCGGAATCTGCGGGATACCCGCGCCACCACCAACGCCACCACCAACGCCGCCACCGCGACCGCCTCCACCACCGCCGCGACCGTCGCCACCAGCCTGTCGTTGGCCCTCGTTGGTGCGATTCGCCGCCGACGCGGAGTGCAGGTCACCAAAGTTCCAGGTCTTGCTAAGGCGCATGTTGACTGAAAGAAATGACGGGCCCTCGCCGAGATTGCGCGGGATCAATGCTTCGCCGGGAGCCGGACGTAAATTGAAATTTCCATACGGTGTGCAAACGATATTCGCCGGCGGATTGGAACAGTTTGTACCCGATGGCGCGAACGATGGGCGTTCGGTAAACAACCGATCGCCGTTCGTATCCTGGCCCGTCGTGATGTTAAAGGGACGTCCGGAACTTGCGATGATGAATGGATTCAAACTCAACTGCCACCACGGCAAACTGATAGTTCCGGCAAACGTGAATCGATGCCTAACGTCGAATGCTGCGCGCCCAAACTCTCCGGTCAAATCATAGGAATTCGCCGGAAACAGCGAGCCGCCCTGACCGTCTGTGTCGTTTGTGGTCTTGCTCAACACATAACTTGAAAAGAACGTTATGGTCCGGCTGAACCGATTGTTGAAGCCAATAAACAACTGGTTCTGATTAAAGCGGCCACTTGATTCATATTGATAGATGTCGCCGATGTTCCCATTCGGACGAACGCCGTTCGTTCCCGGAATCGGTGCGTTAATGTCGCGCGCGCGAACGACGTGTTGAATGTGAATACTGAATACGCCCGCGAACAGCGTGAAGCGGTACGGCAGTTGGCGTTCAACCTGCCCGCCTGCAAGGTAAACAACGGGAGCGCGCAGATCGTCAGCCACGCGCCAGGTGATCTGCCGCGTTATCGCACTAAGACTGCCGGCGGTCGGCACATTGGGGAACGTGTCCAACGGCGATGCGGCTGGATCTACAAACTGGCCACTTGCGTTATAAGGCACCTCACTGACAAAGAACTGCTGCTGGTTTACGCCATTGAATCGACGTGCCTGAAGCGTCTGCCCTTCCCCGAAGCGATTATAGAAGACACCAGCGCCCGCGCGGATCACCATTTGCGGCGGCTTGGTGCTATTGGCGGCGCCGGGCGACCAGGCTACGGCAAGGCGAGGCGCAAAGTTGAAGTTGCTGCCGATGTTTGACTGGTTCTCATAACGCAGGCCGTAGCTGAAGGTCAGGTTCGGCCGCACGCGCCAATCGTCCTGAGCATAAATGCCGAAGTCCACCTGGGAAACACTCGCCTGCGGATTCCCGCTGGCGATGTTGAACTGCGAAGCGCCACCGCCGCGCCGGCGCACTTCCAAAGGCGAAAGATTGTAAGGCGCGCTGCTGAACAATAGCGTGCGTCGGTACCGTTCAAGACTGTCGGCAAAAACCGGTTGGTTGAAAATAGGATTGTTGTTGGCATCCAGGGCCGGCACCAGTCCACCGGCGAAAGTAAACGAGCCACCAAAATTATTGGGATTGATGTCGGTGATTGAGACGCCGCGCACGCGGCCACCAAATTTCAAGGCGTGGGTACCGCGCTGCCAGGCGAGAAAATTTGTTAACTCCCAACGCTGGTCAGTATTGGTGACCCGGCCAACTTGCGAGCCGCCGCTGATAAACGAGCTGCTGACGTTGATTGTCGGTCGCGTTATATCCCCGATGCTTTCCGAACGCTGCCGGGTAAACTGAAACCGCGTTTCGTCAATCATCGTCGCGTTCAGTACGGCCGTCTCGGTAAGCTGAATATTCTGTTGCGTGGACGATGAAGTATAAGCGCGCTCGGGTAACGAGAAACCACCAACCCCGTTATTGTCGGTGCTGGAATGATTGAAGCTATAACGCATGATCAACGTGTTGTTGGTATTGAGTTGATAATCCACGCGCGGGCTGAAGGTAATGGTCCGGCGCGGCACAACCACACCAAAACCAAGCTGAAGCGGATTCAGATTTGCATCGAGAACTGTCGCTGTCACCAGCTCATTGTCGTCAGTCTCGCGCCGTTCGAAATCAAAGAAATACGATGCCTTCTTTTTTACCAACGGACCACCCAGGTTGCCGCCATACTGCCGGGCTTGAAAGGGCGTGCGCCTCGCAGAGAAAGGGTTCCGCGAGTTGAGACTCTCGTCCTGAAAGCTAAAGGACATGCTGCCACGCAGCTTGTCGGTGCCCGGCCGAGTAAGAATGTCTATTCTTCCCGACGGCTGATCGTTTTCAGCAGCGAAGGCATTCTGATTGATGCGGATTTCGCGAATCGATTCTTTCGGAGGCAAACGGCCGCCCGAAAAACCGTCTACAAAGATCTGTCCACCGTTTGGTCCGACCGATGGCCCAGCGAGCGCTTGTAAAGCCGCAGCCAGTTCGTCGGGGTCGTCGGGCAAAGCATCGAGATCTTTGCCTGTGATCAAAGTTTGATTGGCGTTGTTGGTTGACTCGGTGCTCAGCGGCGTCTCGGCTGCGATGGTCACCTTTTGCTCTTCAATCGTGACTTTCAAAGTGAGATCCAGCGATTGGCGCTGCCCTGCGCCAACGTCAACCGTCGTCTCGTCAGAAACAGCAAACCCGGTTGCCGAAACTTTCACTGCGTACTTGCCCGGGGCAAGACCGCTAATCGTGTAAGCGCCTTCCCCATTCGTGACTGCGGTCTTTGCAACACCCGCCGCGTCCGTAACAGTTACGGTGGCACCAACAATGGCTGCGCCGAGTTCATCCGAAACCACACCGCGCAAAGTGCCGCGTGCCTGTTGCCCAAACGCAATCGCCGCCGACACCACTACAATTAGTACGGCGCCAAAAGTCGCGCGCAAAAGATTCCTGGAGACGTTCATAATTAAGACCCTATTAATCTGCAAGCTCTCGCTGATTTAACTAAGGCAAGCCGATTCCAAATTGAATGCCGCTGCCCAACCCGGCTGAGGGATTTGGTGCCCCTTGTCCGGCCGCCTGCTGTCGTGCTGCCATCATGTTGAGTAACGTGTCGGCGCCAGAAATAACACTGATCGCGGTCAAGCGAGTCGGGTCAGCGCCTTTCGTGCTGGACACGATAATCGTGTCGCCGACTTTGACATCCGCGATTGAGATCGTTGGTAAACGTTCCAGCATGTCCTGAATGTTCATGCCGCCGCCCCGGCCGCCCATCCCGCCGCCGCCAGCGCCTGGTCCGCCGCCCGGTCTGCCTCCTTCGGGTGGACCACCTTGTCCGCCCTGGGGCCGGTTACTGCCCTGCCCTGCTGGAGACTGAGCACCGCCGCCGTTTGCGCCCGGGGCCCCGCGTCCCATCATCGACATCATGCCACCCATTTCCGCAGCCGCTGGAAAGCGGCGCAAAACCGCGTCCTGCTTAACAACGATCGTCAGTGGCTGCTTCGTTTGCAGATCGTTGATTTTTACTTCACCTGTCGCAGCGTCAACAGCAGCCACGACGCCGGCCACATTTCGGAACGAACCGGTAACAACTTTTTCGGGAGTGAAAGACAATCCATCAGCGCTGCGTTCACCGAGCGCGCGAAGTTGATCCCCAACCTTCAGCTCCGCAAATTGCGCCGGCTTGGCGTCAGCAAATTTAATCGAGTCGGGAGCGTAACGCCGCATCTCCACTTTTTCTGTAACTGGGACCGTGACCGACTGTTGGCCCGCCAACGAACGAGTCGAAATAGTTATTTCTTTGGTTTCCGGTTTCAACGCAGTGACAATGCCCAGCAAGCCGCGCCGCTTCCATTCCGCGCGTTCAGCATCCTGTTTCCTGGCAATGTCCGCCTTGTTCATAACGATTAGGGCAACGGCGGGGACCGACTTGTGATCGTCAGCAACTTTGCCACGCGCCCACACGCGGTCGCCTTCACCGACATCGGCAAAGGCAATCTTGGTTGCATTGGTCAGGGTCTTTTCGCCGGGCGCCAACCGCATGTAAACAGTCTTGTCGCCGAGCGTGACTGTCAGCAGCGATCCGGCGTCGGTCTTGATAATTAACTGGTGACCCGCGGCGTCAATCACCTTCACTTCACCAATGGCGCCGTTAGGTGTGATGCCCGCATCGCCGGCTTGCTGGGTAGTGGCGGTCGGCGTAGTGCCCTGCGCGTTAGCCGCAGGACCTGCGATCACTAAAAGCTGTACCAGCGCGAATGCAAGAAAAAGCGCCTTCATTACTCCTCCAGGTTTGCTATGAGAACAACGCGAACGACTACCATTGAAGCATTCAAGCTTGGGCATCTCGAGGTAGGGAAGGGTGGCTTGCCCCCGCCGGTCGAGTCGCTGTAGTGCACCCCTGAAATGACACAAAAAGTTAAGCATACAACCCCGTAGGGGGAAGGAGCTTAACATGTCTGAGAAGTCAGCAAACAAACGTCGCATATTTACCCGTGAGTTCAAACTCAAAGTCCTTCGCGAAGTTGAAGCCGGCAAGTCCCAGGCACAGGCGGCTCGTGAATATCAGTTGTCTGACACCACCATCTATAAGTGGCGTCACCAACTGGCCAAGTACAAAGACCAAGCGTTTGCCGGTAACGGCCACGCCTACACCGATGATGCCCGGTTTCAGGAACTCGAGCGCATGGTGGGGCGACTCACCATGGAGAATGACTTTTTAAAAAAGCTCTTGAAGAGGCTGGAAAACGAGAACTAACCAGCCCACGAAAACGCCAGCAACTATTCATGGAACTGCTAAGCAAAGAAATAGTAGAGAGACCGGCCGCCGAGCGGAGCCCTGCAAAGCTCGGCGAGGCGGT